>DATGKG010000416.1:0-5226 GCA_035294805.1 Binataceae bacterium (SeqCode)
CGCCAAGCGGAGCGGAACCGGCGATCGTCGCGGCATTGCGGCTCGCGCTGCTGCCGAAGCTGGAGCGCGACGGGCTGATGCCGCTGTTCAACGACATCGAGATGCCGAGTGCGAAAGTTCTCGACGAGATGGAGGAAAGCGGCATCGCGGTCGATGCGGCGGCGCTGAAGACCATTTCGAAGGAGTTCGGCGAAGAGGCGGCGAAGCTGGAGCGCGAATGTTACGAGCTGGCGGGGCGCGAGTTCAACCTCAACTCGCCGATTCAGCTTCGCGACGTGCTCTTCAATCATCTGAAGCTGACGGTGAAGGGGCTCAAGAAGACCAAGAGCGGATATTCGACCGATGTGGATACGCTGGAGAAGCTCGCGGCGGTGCATCCGTTGCCGCGCAAGCTGATGGAATATCGCTCGGTCACGAAGCTGAAGTCGACCTACTCCGATGCGCTCGGCGAGCTGGTCGACAAGAATGGCCGCATCCACACGACGTTCCATCAGGCGCTGACTGCGACCGGGCGGCTCAGCTCCAGCGACCCGAACCTACAGAACATCCCGACGCGCACGGAGGATGGGCAGCGCATCCGGCGCGCGTTCGTCGCCGAAAAGGGATCGATGCTGCTGTCAGCGGATTATTCGCAAATCGATCTGCGGGTGCTGGCGCATCTATCGAAGGATCCGACGCTTACCAGCGCGTTTCGCAGCGGCGAGGACATCCATGTGCGCACCGCAGTCGAGCTTTTGGGCGTTACGCCCGACAAAGTCGATGCGAATGCGCGCCGCATCGCGAAAGTTATCAACTTCGGCATCATTTATGGCATGGGACCATCACGACTCGCGGGCGAACTCGGAATACCGTTGGGGGAAGCTTCGTCATATATCAGACGTTACTTTGAACGGCTCGAAGGAGTGCGAACCTTTATCGACGAAACTTTGGCGAAAGCGCGCGAGACCGGCTTCGTCGCTACAATGTATGGCCGGCGCCGATACCTCCCCGAGCTTCGTTCTCCCGAAGGGGGTGCGCGGGCGCAGGCCGAACGGATCGCGGTCAATACACCAATTCAGGGCACGGCGGCTGATCTGATCAAGGTTGCCATGATACGATTGGCTTCTGAGCTGAAGCGCCGCAACTTGAAGGCTCGAATGCTGCTCCAGGTCCATGATGAATTGCTGATCGAAGTTGAATCTAAAGCTTTAGATGAAGTTAAGCTGATCGCCAAAGGCGAAATGGAACGGGCCGCCGAGCTATTCGTGCCGCTCAAGGCCGACCTAAAGTGGGGACCGAACTGGGCTCAACTTGCTACCTGAGGAACCTGTAACCTAATGAACCCGAACAAGGCTGAATTTCTTGGCGTCCATCCCGTCTAACCGACTGAGAACCAAGAGCCGCCAGAATGGCGACGAGGCCGAACTCATTGCGAAGGCCCGCGAGGGAGACAGGGACTCCTTCACCGTGTTGGTCGAGCGCTACGAGCGCAGAGTGGTCGGCGTCGCATTGGCAGTAGTGCATAACCAGGACGACGCGCTGGAGTTGGCGCAGGAGACTTTCGTACGCGCATTCGAGAACCTCAAGAATTTCGAATCGCGGTCGAGCTTTTCGACTTGGCTCTATCGCATCGCGGCGAACTTATCGATCGATTTCTGGCGCCGTGAGGGACGCTACAATGTGCTGCGGGGTGAGGACGCGGAGAATGAACTTCGGCGGTTGCCGAGCGCCCAAGGGGATTCGTATCGGGCGGCCAGCCAGAACGAGCTTGGGGAACGATTGAAGGACGCACTCGAACAATTGACGCCCGAACATCGCGCCGTGGTACTTTTGCGCGAAGTGGAAGGGTTGTCATACGACGAGATAAGCGACGTGCTGCAGTGCCCGCGCGGAACCGTGATGAGCCGGCTGCATTACGCGCGCAATCGGCTTCGAAGTATTTTGAAGGATTTCGCGTCAAATTAGATACAAAGCCTATGAGTGATTGTGAAAAGATAGCTCCCCTCCTCGGTGCCTTTCAGGACGGCGAACTCGAGCCGCAAGAGATGCGCGATGTCGCACGCCATCTGGCGAGTTGCAAATCGTGCGAGACCGAGTTGTCCGACTACAACATGCTCGGCCAGCAGTTGCGGGACATCATTACTATCCCGCCGCTGACAGGCTTCGCAGCCGGCGTCGATGCGCGACTCAGGGCGCTGCGTCCGCCGCTGCGCGAGCGCATCGGGACGTTCTTCGAAAGTCTCAACCAGCGCTGGGCAGCCGCCTTCGCGATGGTATCGATGGCAGGGGCGGTCGCCGTTATCACCGCATTGCTGCTGACGCCATATTTGCGTAACAGCATCGGGACCGGTACGCAGGTCGCGCCGATGGCGAAAGCCGAGCCGCGCGCCGCCGCACCGAGTCTCGCGTCAGCCACCACAGACGAAGGCGCGCGCAGCGTAGTCCCCACGGACGACGAGGCGCAGCAACTGGCATCAACTCCCAATCTGAATCCTGGCGATTCGCACGCCGTCATCAAGCGGCTCGAGTCGCAAATCCCCACTACCGCTGTGTGGAGCGAGCCCGAAAATGGCACCACAGTAATCTGGTTGCCGACGGATAAATAATCGCAACCATGTTGCATAAACGATGGGGGAGTTTGACCGTGGCGGTCACGATGGCGCTTGCTGTCGCGGCCGCTGGCCGTATCTGGGCCGCATCCTCGCCGGAGCCCACGCAAAAGATCGGCGTCCGCGTCGATTCAGTCCTTGCGTCCGATACGCATCAGGGAGTCGATACGCAGTTGACCCCGATGGGCCCGCGGCTGCAATCGCTCTTCAACTACACTTCCTATCGTCTGGTCAGTCATCAGGAGCGCCAGACTCCGATGGGCACGCAGATTTCCTTTGATCTTCCGGGAGGGCGCATTCTGCACGTCGAGCCGAGCGCGATCGAAGGCGACATGATCGAGATGGAACTGGTGCTGTTCCAAGGCGAGCGCCCCGTGATGACGACTGACCTGAAGTTGCGCAACCACGGCGTGCTCATCGTCGGCGGCCCGCGTTATGAACAAGGGATGCTGATCATCTCGATCGGCGCCGACTGCCGCTGCCCGCACTCGCGCACCGCCGACGCCGGCACGCCCCGCGAATAACATTCGCACGATTAGCTTCCTCTCCCACATTTTTGCGTGGGAGAGGTCGCGCGGCGCATTTGTCGCTCCTGGCTGCGGCGACAAACGTGACGCGCGGGTGAGGGTGCTGCGAGTGCCACTGCCTACTTCAACCGCCGCGCCACCACCCGTAGATCCTTAACAAACTGCTCCATCTCTCGATGCCGCGTCTCCTCATCCGGCGCGCGCAGTATCGATGATGGATGCACCGTAGCCGTTACCTCATGCGCATACGGCTCTTCTGCCTCGATGATCTCACCGTGATGCTGGGTGACCCGAAAATCCTTCCCTAGCAGCGCCTGCGCCGCCGTCGCACCCATCACGACAATCACCTTGGGACGAATCGTGATGATCTCCGCATCGAGCCACGGACGGCATGCCGCGATCTCCTTGCCATTGGGTTTCTTATGAATCCGCACCTTGCCGCGCGGCTCCCATTTGAAATGCTTCACCGCATTGGTGATGTACACCAGCTTGCGATCGATGCCGGCCTCCTCCAGCGCCTTGTCAAGCAGCTTTCCCGCCGGCCCGACGAACGGCTTTCCCGCGAGGTCTTCCTTATCGCCCGGCTGCTCGCCCACCATCATAACTGGGGCATTCGCGGCACCTTCGCCAAAGACGGTCTGAGTCGCGTTTTTATAAAGGTCGCACGCGCGGCAATCGCGCGCGGCCGCGGCGAGGCTCTTCACGTTCGCGCGCGGAGGTATGAGTTGGACTGCGAGGCTCTCTGCTGTGGCCATACAAATAGTATGGGCAGACTCGCGCGTGCGGCCAATGCCGCCGCCGCGCTAGAATCATCGACGAAGTAACCATTCACTATTTTGAATTCAGGCCCGAAGGGGGGCGCGTAGCGCCGCGCCGCAGGCGCTCGCGAGGCGGAGTTGAGCGAACGTATAGGAGTAACTGCGATGGACTCTGACCTCACGATGGCTCGTCCCGCGCACGACGCAATCTCTCTCGAAGATCGCGCGTTCATCGCGGCGGCGGTGCGCAAACTCGAGCGCCCCGGCCATTTCATCGAATTGCTTAATGCGATCGGCAAGCCCGCCGAGTCCGTGATCAACTGGCTACCCGCGTGGGCCGGCGAACGCGTCGAACGCGCCGTCCAGCGCGCGCTCTTCGACGCCGTAGGATGGGCGACTAAGACCCTGCACAATTCTATTCACGCCGACGAGAAACACGTATCGACGCTTTCGAGTGTTGTGGTCAGATCTCGCAGCGCGATGCATGTGACCGCGGCCGCGATCCTCGGCGGGATGGGCGGCGCTTTCGGCCTTGTCGCGCTACCGATCGAGCTGCCAATCACGACCCTGGTGATCCTGCGCTCGATCGCGGCGATTGCGCGGGACTTCGATGCCGACCTCGAGGATCCCGCAACGCGACTCGAATGCATATCGGTGCTCGGCCTCGGCACTCCTTCGACTTCGGAAGACGCAATGGAGTCGTCGTATCTGACCTCGCGCGTGGGCCTCGCGCTGCTCATTCGCGACGCCGGCCGCTTCCTCGCCGGCAAGTCCACCCTCCAGCTCAGCGAAGCGCTCGCGCGCGGCGCCGCACCCGAGGTGACGCGGCTGATTGGCGCGCTGGCGAGCCGTCTCGGCTACCTCGCGGTCGATCTCGCATACGCGGAGATGGTTCCGATCGCGGGCGCCGTCGGCGGCGCGACCCTCAACGCCTACTTCGCGAACTTCTTCAATCAGGTCGCGCGTTATCACTTCGGCCTCCGCCGCCTGGAACGGATGTATGGCGAGGAAGTGGTGCAGGATATCTATCGGGAAGAGATGCGCGGACTAGACGCGTGAATTGACACGAGTCGTTCAGGCTGATGCTGGAAAACCCTCGCGCGACAGCGAATCGCTGATCGATCAGCAGACCTTCGAACTAACTCAACCGCCCTCTCGCCTCATGACTATCGGCCGCTGCCCTGAATGCCGCGGCGGCGCGTTCGAAGGTATCGAACACCACCAGCCCCCGCTCGCGCGCCAGTTCCTTCGCGCGTGCGACGATCGCCTCCAGATGCGCAGGATGTAGCACTACCGCAAAGGTCTTGGGCGTCGCAGTCGCGAACTCCGCGATGCGATCCAGCATCTTGGTCA
>DATGKG010000417.1:0-4660 GCA_035294805.1 Binataceae bacterium (SeqCode)
ATTGGTGGAGGAAATCTCATGTATGACTTAATCGAAACGGCGATCGAACGGGAAGCGGAACGACTCGATGTGCTCCTGGAAGCTGCCGACTTCGTTCCTTCATTTATTGCATCGGGACACTTCCGCAGCCGCTTGAACCCGCTGACCGGGAAATTCGACGCGCGGGTTACTTCGCGCCGCAACTTCTCCAGGCATACGACCGCATCGCAGTACGCCAACTAACATCGCATTAAAACCGCGTCGCGAGCGGGGTGGGTTCTTGTCTCTCTCACTCACTCCCGCTTGCTTCGCGTGCCACTCTCCAACAATCGACAAATCCGGCAGCGCTATTTGCGCCGCGACCGTCCGTGCGATGCGCGCGTCTTGGCAGCTTTCTTCGCCGCGGCGACGCGGCTCTTTTTGCCTCGCATCGAAGCACTCGCATGCGCATGGCGTCCGAGTGCGGGTGACGATGCGGCCGAATGTCCCTCACGCTTGAGGGCCGATTTGGTCGCGCGCGATCGCTTGGCCGACGTCTTCGTACGACGGCGTCCGTGAGCGGAATCCTGCGCGGCCTTTTTGCGTGTGCGGGCGGATGCCGTCTTCGGATTGGGCGTCCCAAGTTTCACACCGGCGCGCCGTGCCTTCGAAAGTCCGATCGCGATCGCCTGCTTGGCATTGCGCGCACCATGCTTGCCTTCGCGCACATGATGAATTTCCTCGCGCACGAATTCGCCCGCCTGAGTGGAAGGCGATTTTCCTTCGCGAGCATCCTCGCGCGCGCGTTCGATGGTTTCCTGTTCGGGCATCGGAAGCACCTTTCGATGTGATGTCATTGAATTTGACGCCGGCTCTGCTCTCCTCATTCGACAGAAATTGCCGGCTGATGCGATTCGCGCCATTGCCATTGCGACGAATCGAATCACTGGCACAATCCGCAAGCGGCAATGCTCGAAAAGATCTGTAATTCGATGGATCCCAACTTCAAGCGGGATTGGCATGAGTGATGCTCACGATCTTTGTCTGTCGCAGATAAAGAAAAGCAGACGAAGACTAACAAAGGAGAAAGTCACCATGGCACGTTTGATCGAATGGAACCCTTTCAGAGAAATCGAGAGATTGCGCAGCGAGTTCGATAATGTTCTCGACCGCTTTCGCAGCCCTGCTTGGCTCGGCGAGGAAATGGGAGTTGAATCGGTCCGGCCGCGCATCGATTCGTTTGTTGAAGATGGCAAGCTTACCGTCCGCGCCGACATGCCGGGAATCGATCAGAAGGACATCGTGGTGAAGGTCACCGGCAACACGCTCGAAGTGCGTGGTAAGCGCGAGCAGAGCAAGGAAACTAAGAAGCGCGATTTCCTGCGCCGTGAGGTCCACTACGGCAGTTACGCGTATTCGACCACGCTGCCCGAGGGCATTAAGGCCGAGGACATCAAGGCATCCTACAAGGATGGCGTGCTGGAGTTGATCGCGCCGATGCCCAAAGAGCTCGCGCCCAAGGAAGTCAAGATCCAGGTCGAAAATGCCGAGCCCAAGAAGGTCGAGACCAAGGCAGCCTAACCCAATATGACCCCAGGACGGTGAGGGATCGGTTGACGATCCGCACCGTTTGAAGCCGTTGCCGGAACGGTTCCCCCACCGTTCCGGTAACGCATATCTCTCGGAGAATCCCGATGAAAATCGAAGCTATCATGAAACGTGACGTGAAGGTCTGTAATCAGGACGATAACCTCAACCGCGCCGCCGGATTGATGTGGGACAATGATTGCGGATGCGTGCCGGTCGCCGCGACCGACGGCAACGGCGCGATCGTCGGGATGCTCAGCGATCGCGACATCTGTATGGCGGCCTACACGCAGGGCAAATGCCTCAGCGATATTCCGGTCGCCGTCGCGATGGCGCGTTCGGTCCTCTCATGCAAACCTTCTGACGACCTCGCGCTGGCCGAAGCAATGATGCGTGAGGCGCGTATTCATCGCATCCCGGTGGTGGATGAAAACGGCGCGCTGCAGGGAATCGTGTCGCTCACCGACATCGCTTGCAACGCATTGACTCTAGGCGAGGGGAAAGTCGCGATTGGAACGCAGGCTGAGGTGACCAGGACATTGGCCGCGATTCGCGCACCGCGCGGAGGACATGAACTGGAAGTGGTTCCGAAGGCGGCCTAAGAGCAGCCTCACCGATTCGACACTCTACATATCGCAGCGACGAGGAAGGCTCAGCAGTAAAGCGGTTTCACAGGCTCGCGCGGACTAAATTCGCGCCTTCAACCATCGCTTTAAGTTTGCCGAAGGCGGTTTCGCGCGGCAGATATTTCATCCCACAGTCGGGCGCGAGGATGAGGCGCTGCGCGGGAACATGCTTCAGCGCCGCCTCGATACGATGCGCGACGACCTCGGGCGTCTCGATGCTTTTATCGCCGAGATCGATGACGCCGACGATCATCGTTTTGCTCGGCAGCTCGCGCAGCACCGCAAGATCGAGCTTGGGCTGCGCAGCTTCGATCGAGACCTGATTCACCGTGCATCCCTCCAGCTCCGTGAGGAATGAGTAGGCCGAGGGCTTATTCGGAACCACTGCCGCGTAGCCGAAACAAATGTGCATCGCGGTCGTACCCCGGATGCCGTCGAGTGCCCGATTAACGACTTTCACGCCATATTGTTTCGCGCGCTCGGGAAAGCGTTGCATCCACGGCTCGTCGAGCTGCACGATATCGGCGCCGGCCTCGAAGAGATCGCGTACCTCCTCGTTGACCGCGGCGGCAAGCTCCATCGCGAGCGTCTCGCGATCGCGATGATGCGTGGTCTCCGCCTGCTCCGACATCGTGAACGGCCCGGGCAGCGTAATCTTGATGATGCGATCAGTATGCGCGCGCAGAAACGCGACATCGCGCACCTCGACCGGACCCATCCGTCGAACTGGTCCCGAAAAAAGCGGCACCGGCACGGACACCGTCCGGCCCGCGTTGGTCATCGTCAGCTTTCCTTCGTGTTCGCGATCGAGGCCGGCCAGCGCGTTGGAGAATTTGTTGGAGTAGCTCTCGCGCCGAATCTCGCCGTCGCTGATGATGTCGACGCCCGCGCGCTCCATCTCCTCAATCGCCACGATGGTCGCATCATCCTGGGCCTGCTCGAGGAATCGATCCGGGATGCGCCACAGTTGCGGCACGCGCACGCGCGGCACGAAAGTGCTGAGCTTCTCGCGATCAATCAGCCAATCGGGTTGCGGATAGCTGCCGACCACCATCGTTGGAAGAAGCTCGTGCGTCGCCATCTTGATTCCTCACAGCACCGAGCGCGGCGGCTGGCCGAAGCGGATCGCGCCAAAGTTCGCTGCGGTGCGCGCGTGCTGCAGCACGACATGAGTGCGCATAACCGCGAGGTCGCGATAGTAGCGCCCGAGAATCGAATCGAGGCGTCCGCTGCTGGTGCCGCTGGTGGTGAAGAGGATTTCGACCGCATCCCAGCACATCTGGACGCATTGCTGGAGGCGCAGGATGAGCGCGCGCTCCTCGGGGTCGCCGAATGCGGCCTCATCGCGCATCCGCGCCGCCGACAGCCGCTCATAGTCCTCGCTATATTTGAGCAGCGCGGCCTCCGCAGTTTCGACCAGCGCATGCGCGCGGCCTAGATACTCCTGATACTCGTGGCTCTGACTGCGCGCCGTGAACGGCGGAAAGTAAGTCGGCTTGTTCGTGACTAGCTGCTCGTAGATGTCGAGGGCGCCGCGCGCGGTACCGACGATGACCGCGGCTGCCTCGCCGACCAGGAAACTCGCGATGCGCGAATGGTAGAGTGGATTTTCGAGGCCTTCAATCGGTTGGCCGCGGATGGGAAAATTTTCCGTCAGCCCGCCGCTCACCGCACGATGGTCCGGAACAAAGATTTCCTTCTCGATAAAGATCCGCTTGGAGCCGGTGCCGGACATCCCCCACATCTGCCAGTTGTCCACGATGGTGTAGTCGGAAGGATTCAGCAGCATCAGCACATAATGCGGCCGTTCGCCCTGCGCACCCGGCATAATGCCCGGTCCGATGAAATGCGTACCGACGTCGCATCCGGAGGCGTAGTCCCAGAATCCCTTCACCTTATAACCGCGGTCGGCGCGCTGGATAAATGCGGGCGCGCCCGATGCCGGCGCGCGAAACTCGCCATCGGCGCCGTATGCCTCGAGCTGCGCGCGCTCCTCAAAGCGCGCCAATATAAGAGGATGGCCCGCGGTCAGCGCGAGCACCCATCCGCTCGAGGGGCATCCGCGCCCGATTTCGATCATCACGCGATGAAACGTCGCGACATCGAATTCATAGCCGCCGAATCGGCGTGGCTGCATGATGCGATAGAAACCCGCCTTGACGAATGCCTCATTCGTCGCGGGCAGGATGCGCCCTGCCCGTTCGCATTCGGCCTGCTGCGCGCGCAGCATCTCACGCATCTCGCGAGCGCGCGCAATCATCGCCTCGGGGGTGAGGTTAGGCTCGGGAGGTTTGATTGAGTGTGTCGGCATCGCATTCAAACCAATGCACTTTACTCGCATCGAACGAAGTAACGCGCAAGTGGGGTCATCTAAATGCTTGGCTCCGGTCCTCATAGGGGTCGTTCGTGAACGACCCGCAGCGAAGTGACGGTAACGCGATCTTACGCAACCGCGCGTCCGTTGCGGGCGGTTCGCGAACCGCCCCTAC
>DATGKG010000418.1:0-7988 GCA_035294805.1 Binataceae bacterium (SeqCode)
CGGCGCCGAGGTCGGCGTGCGATTTCGCTCCAGCTATTTTCCCTTCACCGAACCGAGCGTCGAGGTCGATATGAGTTGCGTCCTATGCAACGGCGCCGGATGTCGCGTGTGCAAGCATACCGGATGGACGGAAATCCTCGGCGCGGGAATGATTCATCCCAACGTACTGCGGGCGGTGAAACTCGATCCGGAGGCGTACCAGGGATTCGCCTTCGGCATCGGCGTCGAGCGGCCAGCGCTGCTGAAGCTGGGCGTGAACGACATGCGGTTGTTCATCGAAAACGACGTCCGCTTCCTCAATCAATTCCCGGCTCTGAGTGGAGGCGCGCAATGAAACTTCCGCTCACGTGGCTGCGCGAGTTCGTCACCATCGATGCGAGCGTCGAGGAAATCTCGCGCCGGCTCAGCGTCGCCGGCCTCGAGGTCGAAAATATCGAGCGGCTCGCGCCCGCTTTCGAAGGCGTGACGATCGCGCGCGTGCTCGACGTCCAGAAGCATCCGAATGCCGATCGTCTCAATCTCTGTCAAGTCGACAGCGGCAGCGAAAAGTTTTCCGTCGTATGCGGCGCTCCCAACGTGCAGGCCGGCATGACGGCGGCCCTGGCGCGCGTCGGCGCGAAGTTGGGCAAGGAACCGCCGCTGCAAGCGGCTGTCATTCGAGGTGTCCGCTCCGAGGGGATGCTGTGTTCGGAACGCGAGTTAGGACTCTCGACCGAACACGCGGGCATCCTGTCGCTGCCGCTCGATGCACCGATCGGTACACCACTCGCCGACTACCTCGGCCTCAACGAAGTTGTTTTCGATGTCGCGGTACTCGCCAATCGCGGCGATTGCCTGTCGATCCTCGGCCTTGCGCGCGAGGTCTCCGCGCTCTTCGATGTGCGGCTGACTTTGCCGCGCCTCAGGTCGCTGAAGATCGATGGCCGCAGCGGCGCTCCCGGAGCCGAAGCGGCTTTCAGTGTCGAAATCGGCGCGCCCGATCTATGTCCGCGCTACGCGGCGCTCAAGATGACCGGTATCAAGATCGTCTCATCGCCGATGTGGATGAAGCGTCGCCTCGAACTCTGTGGCACGCGCTCGATCAACAACGTTGTCGATGCGACCAACTACGTGATGCTGGAACTCGGGCAGCCGCTGCATGCATTCGACCTGACGAAAATTGCCAGCGGCAAAATCATCGTACGCCGCGCCGGCGTCGATCGCGAGTTCGTGACGCTCGACAATCAGAAGCGCGAGCTGATGCCCGACGATCTGCTCATTTGCGATCCGGAAAAACCGCTCGCGATCGCCGGCATCATGGGCGGGTTGAATTCCGAAGTAAGCGATTCGACCTCGACCATCCTGCTCGAGAGCGCCTACTTCGAACCGATGCCGGTCGCGCGCACCGCGCGTAGGCTCGGACTGCGCAGCGAGGCGAGCTATCGCTTCGAGCGCGGCGTTGATCGGATGGGGCAGGTTGCTGGGCTGTTTCGCGTCGCGGAACTGCTGCGGCAGACCGCGGCCGCGCGCGAGGAAGGTCCGGTTGGCGACTACGATGTCCGGCCGGCGGCGCCGCGCGAAATTACCCTCGATCCGAAAAAACTCGCGTCGCTGCTTGGGGTCGAGATCCCCGCGCCCGAAGTGCGTCGGCGTCTCGTCGCCCTCGGCGCGACGGTGAAAAAAGCCGCGAGCGGAAAAAATCTGCTGAGCGTCGTCCCGCCGCCGTATCGCTCCGATTTGAATGAGTCCACCGACCTTGCGGAGGAAGTGGCGCGCCTCACCGGACTCGAGGATATCCTGCCGCAATTGCCGTCGCGTCAGTTCGCTTATGCGGCGCCGAATCGCGAGCGCGAATTTCTCCGCGGCGCGCGCGAGATTCTGCAAGGCGCCGGTTTCACCGAACTCGATACGCTCGCGTTCGCAACGATGGCCGACAACGACAAATTCCCCGGCATTGCGAAGGGCGATCAGATTCGGCTGCAAAATCCGATCGTCGAGGAGCAGCGCCAGATGCGCCGCTCACTGGTGCCCGCGCTGCTGGAAGCGCTGCGCTTCAACCTCAACCGGCAAACGGCGGATTTTCATGCCTTCGAAATCGCGAAGGTCTATTCGCGCGAGAACGGCGCGGTCGTCGAACGAATTGCGCTCGCGGCGCTGAGCTACGGCGATTACGCACTGGCCGAAGTCGGCAAGCCCGCGGTCAAGGCGAGCTTCTTCACGATGAAGGGGGTAGTCGAAGCGCTCATCGGCGCGCTCGGCCTTACCTCGCGCGTCAGCTATCGCTCGCCGTCCGATGGCGCACTCGCGTTTCTTCATCCGGGCGCGTCCGCACAAATCATTTTGGACGACGACGTGATCGGTTATCTTGGCGAGTTGCATCCGCGTGACGCGATGGAGCGCGACCTGAGCCAGACCTGCGTGGTGTGCGAACTTGACTTGGAAAAACTGCGGGCCTATGGTTTCTCGCCGCGCGCGACGATTGAGGCGCCGCCACGTTTTCCGGCGGTGCGGCGCGATCTCGCATTGGTGCTGGATCGCGGATTCCCGGCGGCCTCGGCGGTAGCGGCGATTCGTGAGTTGGGCAGCGATTTGCTTGAGGACGTGGTCGTATTCGATGTGTATGAGGGACAATCGATAGCATCGGGGAAAAAGAGTGTGGCGATGGCCCTGACGTACAGGGCCAGGGATCGCACGCTTACAGATGAGGAGGTAAATCGCGTTCACGCAGCCTTGATCGAAGCGGCGCGCGCGCGATTGGGGGCGGAGCTGAGGCAATAAAGTAGGCGTGCTCAAACGGCGGTTTCAGTGGGGCAACTACGCCGCGGAGCATGACCAAAGCCGATCTCGTGGATTTGATCCACGAGCGGGTGAGTTCTTCCAAAAAGGAAGCCGGGGCCGTCGTCGAAGAGGTCTTCGCGATCATTCGCACTGGTTTGTGCGACGGCGACAAGGTCAAGATTTCGGGCTTCGGCACCTTTGTGGTAAATCAGAAGAAGTCGCGCCGCGGCCGCAATCCTCAAACCGGCGAATCCATCACCATCGACTCGCGGCGCGTGCTTACGTTCAAGGCCAGCCAGGTGCTCAAGGAGCTGGTCAATAGCAACGGCAAGAAGCCGCGCTCATGAACCGAACCAGGCGCCGAGAGAAAAGCGAACCGAAAAAGCCAAAGGCCGCAGCTTCCGATTCATCCAGCGAGGATCGCGGATTGAAGATCGGTGAGGCGGCCAAGGTTATCGGCGTCGAAGCCTATGTGCTGCGGTTCTGGGAAACCCAGTTCCCAATTCTGAAGCCCAAGCACGCCCGCTCCAAGCATCGCTTCTACCAGCCGCGCGATATCGACACGCTCAAGCTGATCAAGCGCCTGCTTCATCAGGAAGGCTTCACTATCGCGGGCGCCAACAAGTACATCCGCGAGAACGGCATCGACCCCGCCAATATCGAGAGCGCGTCGGGGAAAACTGAAAAGCACGCCGAGGCCTCGAGCAAGTCGGTCGCCTCGAGCAGTGAGACTCGCCGCGCGCTGGCCGAGATGCGCCGCGACCTCGAAAGCATCCAGAAGATGTTGGCCGACGACTGATTTCCGCGGAAGGTGCGCAAAGCACGGCAAATTGCGGCATCGAAGCGCTCCGTAACGCGTCATTTTTATTGGACCGGAGCGGATTGGTAGCGTTCGTCGCCGGTATCGGATTCGCGAATGCTCGCAGTCGAGCGGATCATCCGGGGCAGGAAATTTCCGCACGTTTCCCGTTGGCTCGCGCGCGCGATGTGGATCAAGCCTGCCGGGCGGAGCTATCATCGCGGCAGGACTGATTTGGAACCTATGGAGGGGCCTTCATCGCGTATGGTCCACCGCGCGGGCACCTTCGACGTCGCGCTGACCGGATATTTTCTAATCACCTAGAGAGCTTCGTTGCATACCCTGGTTCCTCGCCGCTGCCCATCATCTAGGGGGTCGTTCCAGGCAGCACTCACGGCATTAAAACAAAAAGCCCTCTCGCGAAGGCGAGAGGGCTGGAGTTTCCGCTGATCGAGTCCCGTTACTCGATCGCGGGAGGATTGGGCGAACTCGCCAGGTCTATCGCGCCGACGGCTTTGCTTGCGGCATCCGCGGTTGCGCCGCCGAGCGTCGTGCGCGGCTTGATGAGCACGCCGAGCGGGAACAGATTCAGTTCCGATGCGCATTCTTCGACCGCGCGATACGCGAGGCGGCCAGACTCGGCCATCGCCGCGAGAACGCAGGCGGCGCAGACCAGCGTCAACCCCGTGAGGCCCGCGGCCAGGATAGGAATCGAGAGCGCCGCCGTCGCAGCCGCCGAGGTTGCGCCAATCACGAGAGCTACCGCGCTAAGACGGCTCATCCGGATGCGCGCGGCGACGTGATTTTTCAGCTTGCCCTGCTCGTGCTCCTCATCGGCGGTTTTGATCTCGACGGTGGTGAACGGGCTCGGGCGCACTTCCAGGTCGTAGTCCATCCATCCTGATTCGATCAGTGATGGATGGCCGGATTTCGCGAAGAATTTCATCAGGCGATCGAGCAGCACATCGCGCGGGGTCCAGTCTTCATTCCAGTAGGCGAGCCTGACCGTGCGCTTGCGCCATTGGATGGTCGGGCGCTGACGGACCGCGGTCTCCGCGCCAATGTTCTTTTGCGCTTTGGCCAAGGTCTTGTACCTCGTGATGGTGCGGACGACAGGGCCTGTGTACGCGAGGTACCCGACCAGCATCCGCGCCGTGAAACTAACATGACATTTCTCGATCGGAGCATGCCATGCGTAGTAGAGCGCCCAAATCGGACCGAGGGCGAGCATCGCGAGGGCCGGGATGACGGTGACATGAAGCGCGAGCGAGGTCAGCGCGAGCAGAATCGCGGCGATGGTCCATTCCAGCGTCTGCGGCATAAAGCGTATCAGGCTGAGCGAGGGATCGAACACCGTCGCGACCCCGGGACGCGATGTCTTCCACAAAATATTCCTGCGCGAGCCGCCGGGCACCGTCCGTAGCAGGCCGGGGATCATTCCGCGCCATTTGATTTGCCCCAGGACGTTGAACCGCTCGGGATAACGCGCATACAGCATCGCTTCGGCGCGTCCGTATCCGCGCTGCTGGCCGTAATAGGCCTTGATGGTGTTGCGGCGGAAGTGCCACACGAATGCCGCCGGACAGAAGCCCAGCCGCATGCCCGAATCGAGGATGCGCCAGCATACGTCGACGTCGTCGCCGGCCGAGGTGAATTGCGGATCGAAGCCGCCGACCTTCAGCAGCGCCGCCTTGGTGAAAATCATGTTGCATCCGGCGAGATGTTCCGCAACATCGTCGGCGGTGAGCACGTGGCATGGCGCACCCGGCGATGCTGCGCAGCACGCCTCGACCCATCCATCTTCGTGCGGCGCGTAGTTGGGCCCGCCGCATCCGTCGAAATTCTTTTCGGTCAGCGTGCGCACCATCAGCGTTAGCCAATGCGGATCGACGACGCAGTCGGAATCGGTGTACGCGATGAGCTCGCCGCGCGCGGCATGGAGTCCGACATTGCGCGCGACGCTGAGTCCTTTGTTGGGCTGGCGGATGAGGCGGAACTCGGGGAATCCCATCGAAATTTCGGCGGTGCGATCGCGCGAGCCGTCATCGACGATGATGACCTCGAAGGTCGGATAGTCGAGCTGGCGCAGCGATTCGAGGCACGGAAGCATCGTGCGCTCGGCGTTATACGCGCAGATGACGACCGAGACCATCGGCGGTTTCGGCAGCGCCGGCGGGCAAGTGCCATTGAGCGTTACGAACGGCATCAGTTCGGAGGCCTTAAGCATTACTGCGCCGATGAAATCGGGAGACGCCGGGGTCGGGACGGGAGGAGCGACCACACCCGCCACTCCGGTTCCGAACGCCACCGCAACCGCCTCGTCCTGCCCCGGCGAGCTTTCGCTGAACTCGATGACCAGCGGCCGAGCCTCGGCAAGGTTGTGCAGGCTGACGATGAAATCGCGCAATTCGACGGGCGCGAGCGCGGGGACATCGCCGTAGACGAAATCTTCCTCGAGCACCGTGAGCGCGCGGGTCTCCGGGCGATGACGAATCGCAACCAGCGCATTCGCATTGCGGCTCTTGATGGTATCTATGAGGTCGCGCAGTACACCTCGAACTTTCGCCAGTCCGTGCGCGCGAAGAGCATCCTGCGAGATCGGGCAATTGATGAGGAATCCGAGCAGCCCCGGGCGTCCATTGAGGATGTTGGCGGTATGCGCGATGCGCGTGATCGTCGCTGAGAGCTTGCGTCGATCGATGATCTCGTCGGGCGCGACTTCCAGTTCGACGATGCTATAGAGACCGGTGGTGCTCGCGAGGTCGAGGATCGGATTGGATTGAGCCTCGGTAAGAACCAGCGCGGTGGTGTGTGCCTGATTTAAGGTATCGAGACGGCTGAGCAGCCGCAGCTTGGCTTCGAAATCGAGCGAGGCGCCGACACCGTCGAGTCGCATCGCTTTGAGGAAAAACTTTTGACCATTGCGGGAGAAGAACTTCCCGTGCGGAATCACCGAGCGTAACGGCTCGAGATCGATCATGATGGCAGACCCTTCCCTTGCGAAGGGGCATATCAGCCAAAGATGTGCCATCCGAAATCCCGCGCAGCGGTTGGATTTTTCCGGCGATGCGCGAAATCGTCAGCCGAATTGGGATGGATGCCTGCACGGTTTGCGACGAGATGTGATATGACGCAAATTGTGCTTTAAGACACATCTCTCGCAACCTGCGAGACAATTTCGGGGCTGGATTAGCGATTTGCAAGGTGTTAGGCTCAGAATTCGCATCTGACGAATTGATGCGCATATTAACATCATGAGATCATATCGCTCACGCGTCTGCTGCCATCCGACGAAGACCATCGTCCAACGTGCCCCAACCGACAATTCGATCGAAGGGACGCCCGAGGAACTGGATGCGATCCGGCTTCATCTCGAGAAGATCAACAAGCTACTGCGTGGACTGTTTGGACCGATCTACAGCGATGAGCCCGAGAGCCTGAAGGCGCGCTCTGAGGTCGCTGATCTCATCGATCAGCACTTCGATGCGATTGTGTCCGAATGGGAGGAGGCTATCGGCGCGATTTTTGGCCTCCCGACCGTCAACCGCGAGCCGGGCGAGGCGAGCCCCGATCTGGTCAATTCGCTGATTCGATTCATCGCGCATCTGCGCGATCCCAACGACCTTCAAACCTATGTCTACCTGCGCAAGCATTGCCAGCAAGGCATGCTGCAGCGCGCGCAGCCCTCACAATTCAACACGATTCACATCGCGCTGAAGCAGATCATTCTGAAGCACATCTACGCGAGTGCGCGCGGACGCAAGGGCGACCATCTCCGCGATATCGCGGTCGCGTCGATCGACGAGCGCCGCCTGATGGTATCGTGGTTCTACATCGAATCGCGTGAGGTGGCGCTGCGCGCATCGGAAGAGAAATATCGCAACCTCATCAATCACGCGCCCGATCCGATGTACGAGATCGATGCCGACACGCTGGTCGTCGTCGGGGCCAATTCCGCCGCCGAGAAGCTGCATCGCAAGCTCCCAGGCGAAGAGCATCTGCCGCTGATCGGCCGCCCGATCACGGATTTCGTTCCCGAGGAAGGGCGCGCGGGCACTATTGAGCATTTCCAGGACGTCGTCCGCAATGGCACCGGCCAGACGCTCGATCTGCCGCTGGGTCCGTTTTTCTTTGACGAGAATTCGTCGCTCATCACTTACGGCAATCAGCGTTTCATTCACATGATTCTGCGCGATGTCACGCATCGCAAAGAAATGATGGATGAGTTGTTGAAGGCCGAGCGACTCGCCGCGGCGGGCACGTTCGCCGCCGGCGTCGCGCATGAGGTGAACAATCCGCTCGCGTCGATATCGTCGCTGGTACAGTCACTGCTCTCGGCCGAGGGCGATTCCACGCGCCGCACCACCTTGCATACGATTCTTTCGCAGATCACGCGGATCTCAGGCACGCTGAAGGATCTTTTCAACTTCGC
>DATGKG010000419.1:0-4005 GCA_035294805.1 Binataceae bacterium (SeqCode)
GATGGCGAAGAGTGAAGCCATACTGGCGCTTGCGGATGGACGCACGTTTCGCGGACGCGCATTCGGCGCGATTGGCGAGGCGGTCGGCGAGGTTGTCTTCAACACCGCGATGACCGGCTACCAGGAAGTGCTCACCGACCCGTCCTACAAAGGGCAGGTCGTGTGCATGACCTATCCGGAAATCGGCAACGTCGGCATCAATCGCGAGGACGCCGAATCGTCGCGCGTCTATGTCGAAGGTTTCATCGTACGCGAATATCTTGCGCGTCCGTCGAGTTGGCGCGCGGAGGAGTCGCTCGGCGATTACCTGAAGGCTGCAGGCGTCGTTGGCATCGAGGGGATCGACACGCGCGCTCTGGTACGCCACATCCGGATGCATGGCGCGCAAGAGGCGGTGATTTCGAGCGTCGATCTCGATGCCGAATCGGTCGTGCGAAAGGCTAAGGGGTCGCCCGGGCTCATCGGCCGCGATCTGGTGACGGAAGTTTCCTGCGCGGCGCCATACGATTGGGACCTCGGCGATTGGCACCTCGGCAGCGGCTCTCGCAATCTGCGCGACGAGCTTCGCGATGCGCCGCTGATCGTCGCGCTCGACTACGGCATCAAGCTCAACATCCTGCGCCGGCTGACCTCAACCGGATTTCGCGTCAAGGTGCTGCCCGCGACCTCGACTGGCGAGGACATTCTCGCGTACAACCCCGACGGCGTCTTTCTTTCCAATGGTCCGGGCGATCCTGCCGCGCTGCCGTATGCGCACAAGGCGGTGAAGGGCGTGCTCGGCAAGAAGCCGGTCTTCGGCATCTGCCTCGGCCATCAGATCCTCGGCCTCGCGCTGGGAGGAAAAACCTACAAATTGAATTTCGGCCATCATGGCGCGAATCATCCGGTCAAGGACCTTCGCACCAGCAAGGTCGAAATCACCTCGCAGAATCATGGCTTCGCCGTGGACGCCGATTCGGTGCGCGCGCGCGCCGAGCTGTCGCACGTCAATCTGAACGACAACACCGTCGAAGGCTTGCGCGGCGTTGGCGTGCCGTTCTTCTCGGTGCAGTATCATCCGGAGGCGTCGCCCGGTCCGCATGATGCTGGATACCTGTTCGCGCGCTTCCGCAAACTGGTCGAAGCGTTCCCACGGTACGGCGCCGAATCGCTCGATCGCATCATCGCCGGCGAATCCGTCAGCGCAACTAATCGGAATGCACACAACGATCGGACGTAAGACGTGCCGCTAAGAAAAGATCTGAAATCGGTTCTGCTCATTGGCTCCGGTCCGATCGTGATCGGACAGGCGTGCGAGTTCGATTATTCCGGCACTCAAGCGCTCAAGGCGCTGCGCGAGGAAGGTCTGCGCCTCATTCTCATCAATTCGAATCCCGCAACGATCATGACCGATCCGGAACTCGCCGACCGCACCTACATCGAGCCGATGACGGTCGAGTCGATTACTAAAATCATCGAAAAGGAGCGGCCCGACGCGATTCTCCCCACGGTCGGCGGCCAGACCGCGCTGAACCTCGCGATTGCGCTGGCCGAAGCGGGCGTCCTCGAGCGCTACAATGTCGAGCTGATCGGCGCGAAGCTGCCCGCGATCAAGAAGGCCGAGGATCGCGATCTGTTCAAAGCCGCGATGATCAAAATCGGCCTCGAAGTGCCTGCCTCCGATGTCGCGCATTCATTGGAGGAGGCCGAGGCGATTCGCGCGCGGCTCCCGCTGCCGCTGATCATTCGGCCCTCGCGCACGCTGGGCGGCACCGGAGGTTCTATCGCGCGCGAGCCTGAAGATTTCCGCACCAAGGTCGCCTTCGGCCTCGACATGTCGCCGAGCCACGAGGTGCTGATCGAGGAGTCCGTCGAGGGGTGGAAGGAATTCGAGCTCGAGGTGATGCGCGACAGCGCCGACAACGTCGTCATCATCTGCTCGATCGAGAATCTCGATCCGATGGGCGTGCACACGGGCGACTCCATCACGGTCGCGCCCGCGCAAACGCTGACCGACAAGGAATACCAGCTGATGCGTGATGCGTCGCTGCGAATCATTCGGGAAATCGGCGTCGACACCGGAGGGTCCAACATCCAGTTCGCGATCGATCCGCGCACCGGGCGCATGGTCGTTATCGAGATGAATCCGCGCGTGTCGCGGAGCTCCGCGCTCGCCTCGAAGGCGACCGGATTTCCGATTGCGAAAATCGCCGCGAGGCTTGCGGTAGGTTACACCCTCGACGAGATTCCCAACGACATCACCAAGATGACGCCCTCATGCTTCGAGCCGACCATCGACTACGTCGTGACCAAGGTGCCGCGTTTCACGTTCGAGAAGTTTCGCGGCGCGGTTGACGAGCTAGGCCCGCAAATGAAATCCGTCGGCGAGGCGATGGCAATCGGCCGCACCTTCAAGGAGTCGCTGCAGAAGGCGCTGCGCTCGCTGGAAATCTCGTCATGGGGCCTCGAAAGCAAAGTCGCCGGCATGAGCGCCGACGCTGCGATGGCCGAAGTGCGCGCTCGCCTCAAGACCCCGAACAGCTTTCGCATCTACTACCTCGCCGACGCGATTCGTCTCGGCATGCCGCGCGAGGAGATTTACAACCTCTCGAAAATCGATCCATGGTTCATCGATGCGATCACTGAGATCATCGCGACCGAAGAACGCGCGCGTCATGACGACCTCACGCCCGAGTTCATGCGCGAGCTGAAGACGATGGGATTTTCCGATCGCCGCATCGCCGACCTGCGCGGCGCCGACGAGCTAACGATTCTCAACCGCCGTCGTGAGCTGGATATCGAGCCGGTCTACAAGCTGGTCGACACCTGCGGCGCCGAGTTCCCCGCGTTTACGCCGTATTATTACTCGACCTATGAGGGTGAGGACGAAGCGAAACCCGATGCTACCAGCCGCAAAATTATGATCCTCGGAGGCGGCCCCAATCGCATCGGGCAGGGTATCGAGTTCGACTACTGCTGCGTGCATGCGAGCCTCGCGCTGAAGGCGGCCGGTTTCGAGACCATCATGGTCAATTGCAATCCCGAAACCGTCTCCACCGATTATGACATTTCCGATCGCCTCTACTTCGAGCCGCTCACCTTCGAGGACGTGATGGCGATTGTCGAGCGCGAGAAGCCCGCGGGCGTCATCGTGCAGTTCGGCGGCCAGACCCCGCTCAAGCTCGCCGTCCCTCTCAGCGAGGCCGGCGTCCCGATTCTCGGCACCTCGCCCGACGCGATCGATCGCGCCGAGGATCGCGAGCGCTTCAACCAGCTGGTCGACAAGCTCGGCCTGAAGCAGCCGAAGGGCATCCTGGCACGCGGCCTCGACGATGCGATCGCCGGCGCCAATGCCATCGGATATCCAGTGTTGATTCGGCCCTCCTACGTTCTCGGCGGCCGCGCGATGGAAGTCGTGTTCTCGGAAGAGGATTTGCGCTCCTACATGACCCATGCGATACGCGTTTCGAACGACAGCCCCGTGCTGCTCGATCGATTCCTGGACGTGGCGATCGAGGTCGACGTCGATGCGATCTGCGACGGCGAGAATGTGCTGATCGGAGGGATCATGGAGCACATCGAGCAGGCGGGGGTGCACTCCGGTGACTCGAGCTGCTCGCTGCCGCCGAACAGTCTCAGCCCGGAGGCGCAGGCGGAGCTGCGGGACCAGACGCGCAAGCTGGCAAAGGCTCTGAATGTCATCGGCCTGATGAACGTTCAGTTCGCCATCCAGAACGGTGTCATCTACGTGTTGGAAGTGAATCCGCGCGCCTCGCGCACGGTGCCGTTCGTTTCCAAGGCGACCGGTCTGCCGCTCGCCAAGATCGCGGCGCAGGTGATGACCGGGCGCAAGCTGTCTGAGCTCGGTGCGCTGACCGAGCAGGTGCCCGCGTATTTCTCTGTCAAGGAGGCGGTGTTTCCGTTCGTGAAATTCCCTGAAGCCGACCCCATCCTCGGGCCCGAGATGAAATCGACCGGCGAAGTGATGGGCACAGGACGGACGTTCGGCGAGGCTTATGCGAAAGC
>DATGKG010000420.1:0-7064 GCA_035294805.1 Binataceae bacterium (SeqCode)
ATCACGAACTCGTGCGCGAGTTTGAAATGCGATGCCGCGCGCGTGTAGTTGCCGAGCTCGCTTTTGCTCGCCGTCACCTTGATGCCGCGCACATACGGAAGCTGGCTCATCTGCTTCACGTCGCGCGTATGCAGATGGAGCGGCTTGCCCGCAGCGGCGATATCGGCATTATCGTAGAGAAAAACCGGAAGCATTTTTCCCGCGCGCGCGAAGATCGCGCCGACATCGCGCGTGACGAGATCGACTGGATCGTTGCAATCCGCGATCGATAACGGCGAAATCACCACCGCATCGGCATCGAGCGCCGTCGCATATTCGAGGTTCTCCAGCGTCTCGGCGGTGTTATGCGCGGTGATTCCGACCCACGCCTCGACGCGATGATCCCTGGCCGACGTCCGGCGGCATTCGTCGACGATGATGCGCGAAGCCTGCTGCCGGCGCGCATTGTCGATACGATCCCATTCGCCGTTGGTGCCGACCGCGAACAGAATGTCGGCGCCGCGTCCATCCTGGATGCAGAATCGCACCACAGCGCGCTGCTCTTCCTCAATTATATTTCCCGCGCCGTCGAGGACGGTCACGATCGGAATCGACAGCCCCGGATGCGGGATGTATGCAGCGAGCGGATCGATATTTTCCGATGGCATCAAGACTTCACTCTACAGGATTGCGAGACCCATGTATGTTTTGTATTCCCAGTGCTCGCCGTCCAGCGACGCGAAATTTTCCATCCGCGCCTCGATCCGCACTTTGTAGTTGCCGCTCGGATCGGCAGCGTCCTCGGGAGCATTGCGAAGGTAGAGACCTTTCTTGCACGCGGCGACCATCAGTTTGTCCATCGCCGCAGTGCCGGAGTGCTGTTCGATGACTAACTCCTTCAGTGCTCCCTGGTGATTGATGGTGGCGGTGATCACAACCCATCGCAGGTCGGTAGGAAGCACGACATGTGAAAACTCATCGTCGCCTTGCAGACGGCGAATCTGACTGAACACCTGATCAAGCAGATGAACGGAGACCATGTCGAACTGCGCGGCCTTCTTGTTGAGCAGCCGCTGTTCGCAGGGATGTTTGTCATCGCCGGTGTGACGAACGTTTGCCAGCGCACCGAGATCGATGCTGTTCGGCGCGACCTCGTCGTCGGAGGCCACTCTGCGGGCGATGTTTTGCTCCTTTTTGCCGAAGGGATCGATTGCGCTGCCGGGGCCGACCTGCGAGAGATCGGTCACCTCATGCGGGGCGTCGGGAGCGGGAGCAGAAGGCGAGGGGTTTTGCGCGGAGTTGGAGCCGCACCCCTGAAGAATCGTGAACAGCGCGATTGACGCGACGCTAATCGATGCTAGCCGGGCTGCGCGCTTCATTTCATCAGTGCGGGATCCTGATCCAGCGCCAGAATCCGCGGACGAGCGTTATTGTAATCCTTCACGAATGCGTCGAGAAACTCCTGCGAAAGCATGCGCTCCTGCTCGCGCACTTTGGCATCATGCTCGTCGGCAATCGAGTCGCCGAGGCTGGCGAAGAATTCCAGCGCCGGCGAGTACATGAACTCGGCACTGGCCTCGGAGGTAAAGCGGATGGTGCCGTCGCCCAGCGCCTTCGACGCCACCTCGCTATGCATTCCGCCGGAGCCCTCCGCGATCGTGCGCATGAATTCGCCGGCGATAAACTCCGCGCCTTGCCGGATGCCAGCGGGCGCGATCACGTCCGGCACCGCATCCATGTGCGCCTGGAAGCTGACGGTCGTGTCATCGCGCGAGAAATAGTTGGTGAAACTCAGGTTGTCGAGACCGAAGTCCATTCCCAGGCGGCGGATGCGAATCGAGGTATGCGTGCGATTCACGCCGTGGCGCAAGGCGCCGAGAGCGATCGGCTCGCCCACCGGATGATAGGCAGCATCGAAAGCGGAGAGCTTCCCATCGCGCACCATGAACGTCATCCAGACCTTGCCTCGATCGAAGCCATTGCGCATCCAGTAGTTGTTCTTCTCGTCGACGAAGTCGGTTTCCGCGATTAGCGCAGGTCCGATGTCTTCATAAAATTTGTACAAATCGGGAAACTTCTTAAGCGCGTCGGCGCGCACTTCAGCGCTGAAGTTGAACAGCACATAGGGCCCACTCGGGGCGTCGAACTCGTCGAGGACGTTTTCGTACCTTAAGTATTGGTGGAGCTTGTCGTCGAGGTTTGGCAGATCCCGCCGGAACCGCGCACGGGACGCCTCGTCATGATGATTGTATGTGCCGGGAGCGCTGTCCCACGGCGGAGCGAGGTCGCCATAAAACTCGGTGAGCATCTGCGCAGCGGTATCGACGAGGGCGCCGAAGCCGAAGGTGTCGGTCCTGAGTTGGCCGCCGAAAGTTCCGATCACCGACTCCATCGATGACGATGTACGCGCGATGCCCGGCGGCGGTTTCAGCGCGAAGTATGCGCCGAGGCGAAGCGGTTGCTCGGGCATCGCGCACGACGGCAATGTGGTGACATAGAACTTTCCATCGCTCGGATACCCTTCCGCACAAAGTTCATGTGTTCCATCAATATTGGTCCATGGGATGTCGCCCCGCGGATACATCGCGGCGGCGCGAATCAGGGTTGAATTGCGCGGCGGGATCTGATCGAACAGACGCTTCAGCGTGGGGCTGTACTCCGGATGCAGCGCGAGGCGTTGCAGGACGAGTTGCCGATCGAGCGCCCCCATCGCACGCTCGGCGCGATGCGATCCGGGAGCGGCGAGCTTCAAAATCGGCGCGAACTCGGTCCGATCCGGCGCTGCGAAACCTGAAGGAATCGAGGCGTCTCGGACATCCACCGGGGCCGCCATCGCAATGCCGGCGCGGACCGATATCAGCAGAAGCAGGACGATCAGGCCATTGACCACGCGATTTGTATGCTTATCTTTGGGATGATATTGTGTCCGGTCAAAGTAAGGGCAAGTAAGATGAAAGCTGCAATCCATCCCGAATACCATCGCTGCGTCGTGACGTGCGCATGCGGAAATACATTCGAAACGCGCTCCACCGTGAACGAGCTTCACGTCGAGGTGTGCTCGAACTGCCATCCGTTTTACACCGGTCAGCAGCGACTGGTCGATACCGCCGGTCGGGTCGAGCGCTTCAACCGCAAGTACGGCCTCAAGAAGGGGGCGGAAGCGGTCCAGAAGGGAGCGGAAGCCGTCGCGCAAAAGTAGCATTGGAACTCCCGCCACCTCGGGCGCTATGCGCTCGGGTGTGTGGGAGCTGAAACTTCGTTGGGAGAATGGAACGCCGCCGCGCGCCATCTCCCTTTTGTTTTTCTATTAGAGTGAAACGCGCTTCCAATGCTCGACGATAAAATCAAAGGTATCGAACAGCACTTCGACGATCTCGAACGCAAGCTGAGCGATCCCGCCATGATCGCAAATCAACGCGAGTATACCTCGCTCGCCAAGGAGCGCTCGCAGATGGCCGAGGTCGCGGGCGCGGTGCGTGAGTATCGCAAGGTCTCCGATGAGATCACCGAGTACAAATCGTATCTCGAAGGCGACGACGTCGAGATGCGCGAACTCGCTAAGGGCGAAATGCCCGAACTACAGCGCAGACTCGGCGCGCTCGAGGAGAGAATCCGCGTCCTGCTCACCCCGCGCGATCCCAACGACGACAAGAACGTCATCCTCGAAATTCGCGCGGGCGCCGGCGGCGCCGAGGCGTCGTTGTTCGCGGCCGAACTATTCAGGATGTACTCGCGATACGCCGAGCGGCATCGCTGGAAGGTCGAGACGCTCAGCATGTCGGATACTGGGCTGGGCGGCGTCAAGGAAGTCGTCGCGAGCATCAACGGCAAGGGCGCCTACTCGCGACTGAAGTTCGAAGGGGGTGTGCATCGCGTCCAGCGCGTGCCCGCGACGGAAGCGTCGGGTCGCATCCATACTTCTGCTGTCACTGTCGCGGTGATGCCGGAAGCCGACGAGGTCGAGATCAATATCAACGAGGAGAAGGATCTCCGCATCGATGTAATGCGCGCCTCGGGACCCGGTGGTCAGAGCGTCAACACGACGGACTCCGCGGTGCGCATCACGCACATCCCCAGCGGGATGGTGATTGTCTGCCGCGATGAAAAATCGCAGCACAAGAACAAGGCTCGCGCGCTGAAGATCTTGCGCGCGCGTCTCCTCGACAAGGCCAACGCCGAGCAGGATGCGAAAATCGCGGCGCAGCGCAAATCGATGGTGGGTAGTGGCGACCGTTCCGAGCGCATCCGCACCTACAACTTCCCACAGTCGCGTGTTACCGACCATCGCGTGAACCTGACGCTCCATCAGCTCGACCAGGTGCTCGACGGCGAGATCGACACGCTCATCGACGCGCTGACAACGCAGGAACAAGCGGAAGCGCTGAGCGCCTGATCTGAGCGATGCTCGATGAAGCTGCCGACAAACTAGCAAGGGCCGGCGTCGATACCGCGCGCCTCGATGCTGAGGTGCTCCTCGCGCATGCATGTGGCGTATTGCGCGCGCAGCTAATATCCGGTGCCTTCCGCATCGACGCCGATGCGGCGGAAAAATTTCGCCGAATGGTCGAGCGACGTGCCGCGCGCGAGCCGATTGCCTACATCATCGGGCGCAAGGAATTCTTCTCCCTCGATTTCGAGGTGACGCCCGCCGTTCTTATCCCGCGTCCGGAGACGGAAATTCTCGTGGACGCCGCGCTGAAGTTTCTCACGACCCGCGAGCATCCACTCGCCCTCGACATCGGCACCGGTTCGGGCGCTATCGCGATTGCGATCGCGGTGAATGCGCCGGAGGTGCGAATTATCGCGACCGACATATCTAAAGAAGCGCTTGAAGTTGCGCGCCGCAATGCGATTCGCCATCGATGCGAAGATCGCATCGATTTCGTCCACGCCGATCTCTTTCCCGATGGCGACGCGCGCTTCGACCTCATCGTCTCGAATCCTCCGTATGTCGCCGAGGTGGATCTCGACATCCTCCAGCCCGAGATTCGCCTTCATGAACCGCGCGTTGCACTAGTCTTCGGCGAGGACGGGCTCGATATGTATCGCCGCATCACCGCCGGATGCTGCTCGCGCCTCAATCCGGACGGCGAGGTGATGGTGGAAATCGGGGCAGGGCAGGCTTTTTCGGTCGAGGCTCTTTTCCGCCGCGCCGGTTTCAGCAACATTGATGCGATACGGGACCTCGCGCGCATCGAGCGTGTAATTCGCGCGCTCCTGTAAACATCGATGGACAAAATGATCATCCACGGCGGCGCACCACTAAAGGGCGCCGTCACCGTCAGCGGCAGCAAAAACGCTACGTTGCCGATCCTGATGGCGTCGCTGCTCACCGATGAGCCCTGCTGCATCCGCAACGTGCCGCATCTGCGCGACGTCGACACCGCGCTCGCGCTGCTGCGCCGATTGGGCGTGCAGAGCGAATGGAGTGGCGACCACAAGCTCGTGCTGCACGCTGAGAACGTGACATCGCATGAAGCGCCGTATGAGCTGGTCAAGACGATGCGCGCGTCGTTCTTCGTGCTCGGCCCGCTGCTCGCGCGCGCCAAACGCGCCAAGGTCTCGACCCCCGGCGGATGCGCGATCGGTGCCCGACCCGTGAATCTTCATATCATCGGAATTCGTGCGCTCGGCGCGCGCGTCCAGTTGCGCAATGGCTATGTCGAGGCGCATGCCGACCGCCTCCACGGAGCGCGCATATGGCTCGACAATCCTTCGGTCGGTGCGACCGAGAACATCATGATGGCGGCGGTGCTGGCCGAGGGCAAAACCACCATCGAGAACGCGGCGCGCGAGCCCGAGGTGCAAGACCTCGCAAAGTTTCTGGTTGCGCTGGGCGCCAACGTGCGCGGCGCGGGCACCCACGTTCTCGAGATCGAAGGCGTCGAGAAGTTGCACGGTGCGGATCACGAGATGATTCCCGATCGCATCGAGGCGGGCTCGCTGATGGTCGCGGCGGCGATCACCGGCGGCGACGTGTCGATTCGCAATGTGCCGGTCGATCAGCTCGAGGCCGTTATCGTCAAGCTGCGTGAGACGGGAGTGTCGGTGGTCGCGGCCGATGGCGGCGTGCGCGTGAGCGGCGGTGGCGCGCTGCGTCCGGTCGAGCTTCGCACGCTGCCGTATCCCGGATTTCCGACCGACTTGCAGGCGCAGATGATGGCGCTCTTGGCGCAGGCGAACGGCACGTCCGTCATCACCGAGACGATTTTCGAAAATCGCTTCATGCACGCGCTCGAGCTGATGCGGATGGGCGCCGACATCGTGATGAAAGGCCCGACTGCCGTTGTGCGTGGCGTTCCTCGCTTGCAGGGCGCACCGGTGATGGCGACCGATTTGCGCGCGAGCATGGGCCTTATCCTCGCTGGCCTAAGCGCTGAGAATCACACCGAGATCGGCCGCGTCTATCATCTTGATCGCGGCTACGAGGCGCTGGATGCGAAACTCGCCTCGCTCGGCGCGCGCATCGAACGCGTGAAGGATTCGGCGCCGGCATGAAGCCGCGCGTGCTGAAGTCCGGGACCGCGGAGTTCAAGCGTTTCCTCGAGGCCATCATCGCGCGGCGGGGTGGCGATGATGACGGATCGCGAGTGGATGCTGCCGTCGCGGCCATCATTGCCGATGTGCGCAAGCGCGGCGACGGCGCGTTGATCGATTACACCGAACGCTTCGATCGCGTGAAGCTCACGCCGAAGACCCTGCGGGTCTCGCCGAAGGAACTTCGCGACGCGCTTAAGCAGCTTCCCAAAGAAGATCGACGCGCGCTCGAACTGGCCGCGCGACGCATCGCGGCGTTCCATAGGAAGACCGTCGAGAAGCCCTTCTCATACACCGACAGCATAGGAATGCGCCTCGGCCAGATGGTGCGCCCGCTCGATCGGGTCGGGATTTATGTGCCGGGCGGGATGGGTGCATATCCGTCGTCGGTGCTGATGAATGCGATTCCCGCGCGCGTCGCGGGCGTGCGCGAAATCGTCATGGTCTCACCGCCGTCGGCTGAGAGCGAGCGGCCCGAAGTGATGGCGGCGGCGGCGATTGCCGGCGTCGACGAATTCTATCGCGTCGGCGGCGCGCATGCGGTCGCC
>DATGKG010000421.1:0-19254 GCA_035294805.1 Binataceae bacterium (SeqCode)
TCCTTACACGATGATTTTTCGTCTGACGGGTCCGGACCCGATCTTTCCGCACAAGCTGGCGATGCCGTTTGCCTCCGCGGTGCCGCGCGAGGTGGTCGAGAAATGGGGCGAGGATTTTTCTCGTCACGTAGTCGGCAGCGGTCCTTTCAAGCTGAAGGAATGGATCGGTGGGCAGCGCCTCGTGCTCGAAAAAAATCCCGACTACTATATCAAAGGACTGCCGCGCCTGGACGGTATCGCGAAGCAGGTTGGCGTGAACGCGGAACTCGGATGGCTCAAGTTCGAGTCGAGCGAGATCGATTTTCTCGAGGCGATTCCGCCCTCGGAATTTCCCTACGTCATGAAGACTCCGGCACTGCGCGCGCTCACGCTCAACAAATCGACCGTTACGACCAGCTATCTCGGCATGAATTGCCAGATGCCGCCGTTTGACGATGTGCGCGTGCGGCGCGCGCTCAACTTCGCCGTCAACAAGCAGAAAATGGTCGCCGTGCTCAACGGCCGCGGCATCGTCGCGCGCGGCGTGCTGCCGCCGAATCTGCCCGGCTACGATCCCGAGGTGCGCGGCTACGACTACGATCCGGCGCAAGCGCGCACGCTGCTAGAGCAGGCGCACTTTCCGCGCGACTTCAAACCCGCGCTGTGGTTTCGCGCTGACCAAACCGGTGAGATGCTCGCGGAGTCGATTCAGCAGGACCTCGCGCTGGTGGGCATTTCTGTGACGTTGAAGCCGGTCGCATGGGGGCCGCTGCTCGAGGCAATTCGTCAGCCGAAGAACGTCGAGCTCTTTATGAGCGCATGGGAAGCGGATTTTCCCGATCCGGAAAATTTCCTCAGCGTGCTCCTATCACGCAAACAGTTCGGCTCCAACAATGACGCCTTTTTCACCGATCCGGATGTCGAGCAGCTGCTCGATGGGGCCGCGCCAATCACCGACATGAAGAAACGCTACGCGATTTATGATGAAGCGCAGCGCAAGATCATCACCGATGCGCCGTGGGTGTTTCTCTATCATCCGGTAAGCTACGTCATCTGCAAACCGTGGGTGCACGACTACATCATGAACGGGATGCGGCCTACGCGGTTCGAACGCGTCTGGATGTCATCGCACTAGCTCTCGCTCGTTTCCAGCGCGGTCAGCTCACGGCTCGCGCGCGGCAGGAAAAAAAGTCCGATCACTCCATTGCAGAACATGAAGGTGAAGTGCGCGGCAAGGCTATACGCGAGGATCTTCGCTTCGGTCGCGTTGCCGGAGAAAAACAGGAGCCACGCGGCCTGACTGGTGCCCAGATGGGCGACCGCGATCGGGAGCGCTGCGGCGAGAAACACCAGCGGCAGGAACAGCATCAGCTTCACGAACGGAATCGCGATCCCATACAGCGACAGCGCGAAATACTGCGTCAGCAGCGAGGCAAGAAAGCTGGGGGCCTTGATGCCGAGCACGATCGCATAGTCGAGTGGGCGCGCCTTCAGAAAAGTCCCGGCGATCGCTCCGCCACGGCTGGTGGCAATCCATTCGTGCAGAGCCGGCTTGCGGCGCGCAATCGCGAACAGCGCGATGAGCGCGAAGAGCAACCCCCACGCAATGACGTAAAAGACGCGCAGTACGTTGACGGTCTCGATCTGCGCCGGCGCAGTAGGTAGATAAAAAATCACACCGAGCGTCGAAAAAAGAAACAACTGGTAGACCTCCAGCAGCGCGATGAAAAGGATCGAGCTGAGCGCCTCGAGGAAGGGAATGTTCGCTTTACGATGGAGGTAGTATGCGACGCCGCCTTGTCCGAGGGGGGTGTTGATGAGCGCGAGCAGATACATGCTGGCGCGGATCGGAAGGATATCGCGGAAACGCATCGGTGCGTTGAAGCGTCGCACTACCCAGGTCAGGCAGGTCGAATCGATCATCCAGAAGAAAGCCGAGAAAGGCAGAAACACACCAATGAATTTAAGCACCGGCGCCTGCTTCAACGCCTCGCCGACTTTCGCCAGCGGGATGCGCCAGAAGATCAGGGCAAAGATCGCGAGCGTGCCTACATATGGTAGCGCCTTCTGCCAAATGGGAGTTTTGCGCGCCGATGGCGCGGGATCCCGCGAACGGTCCGCGGCGGCGGCCGGGTCGGCGCTCATGCGATCTGTTTCGGCACGCGCGCGGTTCCGATCAGCACGCGCTCGCCGAGCTGATTCTCGGCCCACACTTCGAGCTGGAGTCGGCGATCGCCATGTTCGATAGCGCGCGCGTGCATCGTGAGCGTATCGCCATAGAAGACCGGCTTCACGAGCGCAGCTTCCAGACGGCCGCCGCGCAGAAAATCGAGGCCGAACGAATCGACGATAAAATTCGCCATCACCGCGTAGGTCTGCTCGCCGCCGGCGATCGGCGCGCGGAAGCCGGCCTTGCGCGCGGCGGCATCATCAGTGTGGATGTTGACGCGCGGTGTGCGGCGCGGAGGCCCTTCGACGCCCGCTTCGTATGCCTTCGCCGCGTCGGCATCGAGGAGAAATGGCTTCGATACCAATTCGCTCATGCGATTTTTCCTTCGACCAGCAGCACCGATGTGATCGCTTGGCGCACCAGCAGCTCATCGGTACTCGCGTCGCGCGTTTCGTATTCCAGCTCGAAGTAGAACTTGCCGCGCTTGCGTTCGGTGCGCGTGATGCGGCCCTCGGTCTTCACCGTCTGACCGGCGCGCATCGGCGCGTGAAACTCGTTCCAATGCTTCGCATGCACGCCGCCGGAGCCGCCGTAGAAATGTGTCGCGATGAGCAGCGCGTAGTCCTGCAAGCGCATCGTTGGAGGTGCGATGTGATCTTTGGTGAACAACGGATTCGTGCTGGAGGTGCCGCGCGCGAATGCATCGATCTGCTCGGCCTTCACGACATAGAAAATCGGGCCGAGCTTGAGGCCCTGGTGGACGTTGTCGGGACACATCAGAGCGCGCTTTTCCTGATCGGCCATAGCGGACGCCATTGAAGAGGTTTATCAGGCGTGCAAGATTTTGCCCACTCGCAATCATGGCCACTTTAAAAATCCCGCACACGCATCCGGGACCGATTCATCTGACCGGCGTCGACCCGATAATGGCGCGCATCATCGAGCAGGTCGGGCCTTATGATGCGACGCATCGGCGCGAGCGATTTCCCGCGTTGGCGCGAGCGATAATTTTCCAGCAGCTCGCCGGCAATGCGGCGCGTGCGATCCTCAAACGCTTCATTGCGCTCGCTCCTGGTCGTCGCTTTCCCTCGCCGGAACAAGTCGTTGCGATGCCGCTGGCAAAGTTGCGCAAGGCCGGGCTCTCGAAACCGAAGGCGATCTATATAAAAGGACTCGCCGCGGCCGTCGTCGCGAAGAAGGTGAACTTCCAGCGCTTCCCGAAGATGGATGACGACGCGATCATCGCCGAGCTCACGCAGGTGAAGGGCATCGGGCAGTGGACTGCGGAGATGTTCCTGATGTTCAACCTCGGCAGGCCGGACGTGATGCCGGCCGGCGATCTGGGCGTGCAGACCGCGGTCATGAAGGCGTACGGGCTCGCGAAACGTCCGACCCCGAAGGAGCTACGCGAATTCGCCGAGCGTTGGAAGCCGCATCGCACCGCGGCGGCGTGGTACCTGTGGCGCTCGCTCGATGTGGTGCTGCCGGTGGACGCGGTGAAAGCACCGAAGAAAAAGCGCTAAGCAGGTTCCATGTATGCGATCGCGACGCCGTCGAGCGGCGCGATGAGGCGTGCGATCTTGCCGCCTTGAATCGCGACTTTCGGTTCGGTCGCTTCCAATCCGTGCTCGCGCGCGAGGTCGACTGCGCGCCGGATGTCCTTGCACATGAACGCGAGGCCCCACACCTGCGGCTCGCCGCGCGCCGGGCCGACGATTTCCAGCACGGTCTGCTCGAGTTTGAAAAATGCCTGCCGCATGCCGCCGCCGGCCTCGCGGATGCGTTTGCAGGGCAGGCCGATTTTCTCATGCGCCGCGATCGCATCTTCCAACGAGGGCGTCATCACCACGATGTGTTCGAGGTAATCGACGCTGTTTGGATTCGTCCGGCAAAGCTGATCGAGCGTGTCGCGACGGGCGGCAAGATCGCTTCGCACCGGGGCGGCTGCCGTGATCACACCCGGAAGAAATGTCGCGAAGTCCTGCGACGATGTGACGTCATCGCATCCCCACGTCCATCCGACGATGCCGCCCCCGCGCGCGAGTGCGGATTTCCAAATTGTTTGATCGCGCTGCGCGTCGTTCGCTCTGCGAAGATCGATCGCAATCGCGCCCGCATGAAATTGCGCGAGGTCGCTGGTTCGCTTCGACTCGAAAGCAAAACCGGCTTTCGACCATCGCTCGCACGCGGCGTCGAGGTCAGTCACCGCGACGATGACTCTTTCGATGCAGGTGATCGGCACGCCTCAAAATATCGCGCAATCGAGGCGGCGCGAAAGCCGCGCTACGGTTTGATGTTCTGATTGATGCGGAAGAAATTCGCCGGATCGTACTTGCGCTTGATCTCCGCGAGGCGCTGGTAGTGCTCGCCATATGCTGCGCGCGCACGCTCATCGCCTTCATTTTCCAGATCGTTGACGTACACGGCGCCGCTCGAATGAGGCCGGAGCGCAGCGAAGAAATTCTGCACCCACCTTATCGAATCCTCGCGCGCACCGTCCTGCTGCCAATATGAATGCACCCAGTACTCGTAGCCGACGCGCCGAAAGCCGAACGCATTATCGTGGGGCTGCGAACACCAGGGTCCGTGCCAATACATCATCGTGATGCCGCTCGATTCGCTCGGCGCCGACGACGCGAACTGCGCGATGACATCGATCGCGGCGTCATCGAGGCGCTCCAGATGGCCGCCGCGCCGGCAACTCGAGTAGGCGCCATCGGAGGGTGCATCCGATCCCTCGCGCTGCTCATCGATGTACGGTTTGGATTTGATCGAATCCTCAAACGGCTTCATGAAGGTGCGCAGCGGATGCAGCACGCGCGCGCCTTCCTTTTGGTCGCCGTTCCAAACCACCGCAATGTCGAGCATGCGCTCGCCGGGAAACGGCAGCACCGCGGCGAGCAGGAAAAGCTCGTCGGGAATCGTCGGCGCATATTGATTGAGGAAGCGAAGAACCTCGGTTGCCTGACGGATCGGATACTTGAGATGACCGGCGAGCACGTCGCCGACGCGATGAAGCCGAAAATCGAGGCTGGTCACGACGCCGAAGTTTCCGCCGCCTCCGGCCACCGCCCAGAATAAATCCGGGTTTTCCTCGACGTCAACATTTAGCAAGCGTCCCTCGGCGGTGACGATCTCGACCCGCGTGATACTGTCGCATCCGAAGCCGAGTTTCGGCGTGAGTGCGCTCTCCCCGCCGCCCAGCGCGTAACCGGCCACGCCCACCGAGGGACACGAGCCGAGCGGGACGGCCATCGAGAAGGCATTGGTTACCAGATCGAGTTCGCCGGCGAGGACTCCTGATTGGATCCGCACCGATTTGGCCCTCGGATCGATCTCGACGCGCTTCATGAGCGACAGATCGATTACCAATCCGCCGTCGCAAGTGCCGTGGCCCGCAAAGCTATGCCCTCCGCTGCGTATCGCGACAAGGAGCTCGTTGTTATGCGCGAAGTCGATCGAGCGCACGACGTCCTCGTTCCCGGCACATCGCGCGATGACGGCCGGATGCAGATCGATGGCGTGATTCCACACGCGGCGCGAATGTTCGTAGTGGGCATCATTCGGAAGAATGATTTGGCCCTTGAAACTGTCCGCGAATTCGCGAATCGCGGAAGTGAGGAGCGCGGCTCCTTGGGGACGAGCGCCCATGAGAGTTCGACGCATCGTGGGCGCGATATGTTCAGCCGCGATTGCGCTTCGAGCGGACCGGCGGACTCATCGGTTTCAGATGGGTGACGCGCCGCGGCGGCTGAGTGCTGGGGCCGGTGCGATGCTGAAACTTCATATCCTCGCCGCAATGCGGGCAGGTGACGTCTTTCCATTGCACCGGCCGCCCGCACGACGGGCACTTGTAGCGGTTGCGCGACATCCAATAGAGTCCCGCCGCCGTCACCGCAACCATCAGCAATCCGATCAGCGTCTGTTCCACGATACCTCAGGAAATCAGGCGAGACCTTCCTTGAGCGCGTCATCGAGCGCGCCGATGTTGACGTGGTGCCCCTTCGCCATCAGCGCCAGAAACGCGTGCAGGTCGGCGTCGCTCAGGCTCGCGAGGTTTTCGTCGATCTTGCGGATGACCCAGCGCTGTCCGCGATTGAGCAACTCCAGCTTGGCGCGGAAGTCAGTGACCGCGCGAACCTTCTCCACGAAGTCGCCGGTCTTGTTCGAAGGCGCGCCGCCGAGCCTGCGCACGTGCGCAGCAAGCTCGCCCGCATAGTAGCCCTCGTCGTGGCCGACCTTTTTTAGCAGCTCGCGAAGTTCGGGCGACCGCGCCATCTCGGTGAGTTCGTGCAGCACGCGGCCGCCGGCGCGCTCGGCCTCGGCGAGGCTGTTCAGAAATCCTTCGAGTTGGGTATCCATAGGAAAATTCTAGCACCGCTGGTCGTCGCCTATAAAATCGGGACCACCGGGCAGTAAACCGCGCCGATGGTACCGCCGTGCGCGAGCGCCGCTTTGATCAGCATGAGAGCGGGTGCCATCGTGCGCATCGCGGCAGGAAGCTCCGGAGCGCGCATCTGAACGAGGCCGCCGCTGAGCAGCTTCGCCAGCGGCCCCGGCTGCTCCGGCAATTCGACCAGTCCAACCTCCTGATCGGGAGGGATCTTGACTGCTTTCTTCGCCGCGGCGAGTGCGTCGGTCAATCCACCGAGCTGATCGACCAGTTTGTTCTGAAGCGCCTGCGCGCCGGTCCAGACACGTCCCTGGGCGATCGCATCGACGTCCTCGATTTTCATATGACGGCTGTCGGCGACCACGGTCAGAAATTTGTGATAGGTGTCGCCGAGCAGCTGATCCTGAAAAATGTGCATCTGGCCGGCTGTGAAGTCGGTAAACTCGTCGAACATCTCGACGTTGGCGCCGCGCGCGACGGCGGCGCTGTTGAGATAGATCTTCTGCGCGGCAGGCGCGACGTTGAACTTGCCGCCGAGCACGCCGATCGATCCGGTAATCGTTCCGGGCTCCGCGATGATGAGCGAGGCCGGGGTCGAGACCCAATAGCCTCCCGAGGCTGCATAGCCCGACATGCTGACGATGATCGGCTTCTTCTTCGCGGTACGTTCGGCCGCATGCCGAATCAGCTCGGACGCTATGACCGATCCGCCGGGCGAGTCGACGCGCAGGATCACCGCTCGAATCGCATCGTCATCGCGCGCGCTCTTGAATGCCTCGGTCATATCGTCGGAGGCCGCCATCTCGGTGCCGGTCAGCCCGACGCCGCCTGCCGCGCCGCGCACGATTTCGCCGTCGCAGTAGATAATCGCGATTTGATTGCGCGAGCCGAACCCGGAGAACATGCTCGGATGCACATAGTCGGTGAAGTTCACGATCCGATGCGTGCCGCCGCCGTGATGCTTGACGCGCTCGAGGAACTGATCCTCGTACTCGAGGCGGTCGACCATGTGCTTCTTCAAGCTGAGGTCCGCGTTGAGCGGCGCCTGATCGACGATCTCGCGCATGGTGTCGAGCCCGATGCCGCGCTCTTGTGCGGTCTGCGTCGTGATCTGATCGAACATCGCATCGACGAGGCCGTCGTCCTCCTCACGTTGTGCGGGTGTGAAATCCTTCTCGGTGAAGATGTTGCCGGCGCTCTTGTACTTGCCCATCGCGGCGAAGTTGGGGCGGACGCCGAGCCAGTCGAGGGTGCCACGCGCGAAAATTTCGCGCATGCCCACCCCGACCAGGTCCAGCTCGCCCTCCGGCATCAGCGAGATATCGCCGGTCGCGGCCGCGACAAGATAAGGCAGATTGCCAGGCGACATTTCGCCCGCGGTTTCGAGATACGCGCTGGTCCACTTGCCGCTCGCCTTGAACCGGGCGATGAGCGCGGCGATTTCCTGCGCCTGTGACAGTTCCATCTGCGTGTCGATGATCTTGACGGCGAGACCCGAGATGCGCGGATCTTTCGCGGCCTTCGTCAGCGCGACACGCATCACGTTGAGCGGTGTCTCGCGCGGACTGAACATGCCGAAGTAGTTCCCGCTGCCGCGTTCCACCACCGCGCCCTGGAAGGTGACGACGAGGACAGAGCCGGACTGCACGCGATGGGAAATGTATTCGGAGGCCAACGCGATAATGCACAGCACGATGAACGCGGCGAACACTCGCAGCACCCATCGGAAGAGTCTCTTCATCATCCAGTGTCTCCTTGATCAGGTATGTCGCGCGATCCGACCTCGCATATTGTAGCGATTGTTTAACAGTCGTGCCGCGCCGTAAGGCGGCTGGAAAAGCGCGAATGAAGCCTTTACGGTTAGTGGGATCGAACGCAGGGAGTTGATTTTGGCGCTACCCGACTCGCAGAGCATCCGACATCGGATCGGGGAAATTTATCAGCAAGGCTATGTCCTCGGCGACGACGGCGCGCAGCATTCGATTTCGCCGATCGCAGTCGCATCATGGCGCGGGGAGTTCGTGCGCGACCTGTGCATCGCAGAGCGCGCAACCTCATGCGTCGAAGTTGGGATGGCGTGGGGACTTTCGACGCTCCATATCATAGAAGCGCTGATCGCCAATGGCGCGTCGGGTCGTGCGCACGTCGTGATCGATCCGATGCAAACCAGCATGTTCCACAACGCGGCGCGGCGCATGCTGCACGATTGCGGCGTCGATGAGATGGTCGAGTTTTACGAGGACCGCTCGGACATCATTCTGCCGCGCCTGATATCCGAAGGGCGCAGCTTCGACTTCGCATTCATCGATGGGGACCATCATTTCGAAGGCGCGTTCGTCGATACGGTATTCGTCGATCGTCTGCTCAAGCCGGGAGGGGTGGTCGCGCTCGATGACGCGTGGGCGCATCCGGTCTACCTCGCGTGCAAGTTTCTGGAGGTCTATCTCCACTACGAGCCGGTGGGTGAGTTGCTAAAGCCGCCAGGCGATCATTTTGCGGGCGAGGTGAAGCATCGCCACCGCCACGATGCCAACCGCGCGGCCGCGCTGCCGAAGATGCTCGCGTATCGCAAGCCGCTGAAGCCTTTCGCTAGCGACGCCGACCTCGACTTCGCGCGCTTCTCGATGGCTGACGCGAATGTCCCCCCTCCGATAGCGCATGCACAAGCGCGGCGGCTTACCTACTACGGGTTGCACGCGCTGAGCGAGGGCAACCGCGCGGAAGCTCGCCGGGCTTTCACGACGGCGGTGCGGCTTCATCCCACGCGGCTCAAGAACTATGCGCGCCTGCTACGGACGATGCTTCCATCATGGATGGTGAAGCGGCTTAGCGGTCAGGCGGGCCGCGGTGAAAGAACTCTATCCGAGCCCGCCGACTAAACTCAGCGCCCCCTACCGAAAACATCGATCATAAACGTCGGACGCTTCGGGTCGTCGCTGCTGATGGTCAGATTCTGCTGGACCAAATCAGTAGTAGTGGGCGCAAATTGCACAAAGATCTTAGGCGAAGTCTGCCCCCTCGTGAACGAGAGTGTGCCCGGATTGCTCTCGATCGTAAAAGGCGCCGACAGCGACGATACCGTCACATGGAGAACGCCTCTGCCGACGTCGCCTACGCGGAAGAATGCCTGTCTGGTCGAGCCCACCTTCACGCGGCCAAAGTTCATGCGGGCACGATTCACCCAAAGCCTGCCGGGTGTTGGAGTGGATACGGGCGTGGCGGTCGCGGTAGGGGTGGCGCCGGAAGTGGAAGTGGCGGTGGCAGTCGGCGTGGCCGAGGTTGTGCCGCTCGTGCCGAATACGTCGAGTTCACCGCTGGATGAGACATAGACCTTGCCGTTAACGACGGTGGGAATTATCCACGCATTATTTTGGTAGTTCCAGGTACCTGCCGGTATGTCAGTTACGATTTCGTTGGTGAGATCGTTAGCCGGAAACGCATCGAGGTGTATGGTTCCGGTGCCGTCGGAAGAGACATCCGGCGTCGGATGCCGGATTGCCCATAGAATAGCTGTACTCGTGTCGCCACCGTTGGAAGAGATCGAAGGCAACGTGCCTCCGCGCGCAAAGTTGTAGTTAGAGGAGGGCGTCTGGTTAGGTTGGCCCCCGGGATTGTTGCCCGGACTCAACGCTCCGCTGGCAAGATCGTATTCCATGATCGGCGAATAATCGCCGGTGTAGTATACGTACTGCCGTCCGGAAGAATCCTTGAAATATGCGGGCGCACCCCAGAATGCATCGCGATTGGCGCCCAAGGCGGAATCGGTTTTCGAAGCCGTACCCAACACCCTCCAAAGCACTTGCACGACGTTATCGGTGCATTGCGTCGTACTGGGTCCTTGAGGAGGGGTGTTTTGGGTCGGTGTGTAATGCCCGAGCGAGGTGCGATTGATGAGGTAGATCGATCCCTCCTTACCCGCGAAAGTGAGGAGCTTGGTGGGACCGCTGCTCTGATCGGGCAGAACCATCGGCGCGCCCGCACCAAGATCAACGTCGTTTGCGTAAAGTTCGTACTGATCGCAGGGAGTAAAATAATCGCCCACGCCAATACTGGGGGCCTGCGTTAGCCGCAACAAAGTATCGCCGTAGTTAGGTCCCCCGTTGAACGGCCCGTTGGCGGACAAGCTATAAAGCGAGGAATCGTCGGCTACCATTCCAACGCTCGCTTGCCAGATAGATCCCCCGCCTGAACCAAGATTCGGGTCAGAAACAATACTCGGGTCGGTATTGAAAACCCCAACTTGGGCCAGCGAAGTTTTGTCGTATGCTATGATCCAGCCCTGATACGCGCCCGTTCCATCAATTGATCCGTCTGATTCAATCCCATTGTCTTCGTGGGCGCTCCAAGCGGTGTAGACAGTATTCCCGAACAGTGTCAGCGCCGTGCGATTAAACTCGACCAGCGGATTGAACACGACGTTGCCGTTACCATCGTTCGGACTCCCGGTTCCGGGATACTTCGCCGCGATATCCACCGGACTATTGGAGCGTTCATTGCCCGAGGTGATGTCGAGCGCGTGCAGACGCTGATGAAACACGGTGGTACCCGATGTCGTCTTGCTAGCGGCGACCACGTATAAGGTGCCGGCAACCGGATCAATCACTGGAGTTCCGCTGATTCCGATTTGCGGGATGCGAGTATTGGCGTAGTCGTTGCTCGTCTGCAGCGTCTCTCCTGAGGGAGTCAGGTTCTTCGACCACAATGGAGCACCGGCCTTATCAGCATCGAAGGCGTAAACGTTGTTGGCCTCGGTGGCGACGAAGATCACGTTATGGGCCGCCCCGCCGATTTGCACAGCCGGGACGTAAAGAGGCTGGGCATAGGTCCCTCTGTTGGCGGCAGCGATTCCGCTATCGGTCGTATCCTTGAACAGGAGTTTAAAACTCGACTTGACGTTGGCGACCGTTAGCAAGGTCTCGTTGGGATTCCATCCGGTGTGTTGATTGTCGTAAAGCTGCGTCACGACCGAGGGCTGGGTGGCGGCCACGCCGGAAGTAAGGAAGATGCTTACCAAAGCGAGCAATAGGGGGTTTGGGCTCAGGTGCCTCAGGTATTTCATATCTTGTAGCGATTTTCTCCTAATCACCCGCGCTACTTGCATCCGGGCAGGGTTACTTAGAGTACGGTGCCGGGAATAGATTGGTTTCCCGCAAAGATCTGCATTTTCAGCATACGTGGATTGCACAAAGCATTCGATACAGTGATAACTGTCGCGTGAATGCAAAAGGGCGGGCATCGTCCGCGGTGGAGCCGGCCGCGAATACCGCCGCTATTGCGATGCCATTACTCAATGAGCAGCCGCTTGGCCCGATTCATTATCGAATCCTGTCCCTATGCTTCGCGGCGTGGATTTTCGACTTCTATGACCTGATCCTCTACTCATTTCTGCTGGTCCCGATAGCGCGCGACCTGCACTTCAGCACTACCGACTCATCGTTGCTACTTGGAACATCCTTCCTTATGACGGCCATTGGTGGCGTAATGTTCGGCTTTCTCGGCGATCGCTTTGGCCGCAAACCGATCGTTGTTGCGACCGTAAGCATTTATGGACTCGGGACCCTGCTATGCGCCACCAGCCACGGTTTGCTCGATCTGATGCTGTATCGCTCATTCACCGGGCTCGGAATCGGCGGCGGATGGGCTTCCGGTCAGGCGCTGATCGCGGAAAGCATGCCGCCTGCGCGCCGTGGACGTTATGCCGGCTACGTACAAACGGGCGCACCGCTGGGTGTGCTGCTTGCCGCGGCGGCCGCGGGATACCTGGAGCCGCAGCTCGGATGGCGATCGGTATTCGTGCTTTCTTCGCTTCCAGCGGCGATCATCGCCTTGGCCGAATGGCGCTTCCTGCCCGAGAGCGATGTATGGCGTCGCACCGGCCGCCGCGCATTTTTCGGCGCGGATGAATGGGCGGCGCTCCGGCCGCATCGCCACGTCATCGCGTTACTGGCCGTCTGGTTGCTGCTGAATTCGGAAGCATATTGGTTCACCTACAGCTGGATGCCCGGATATCTGCAGATGCAGCGCGGACTCAGCACCGCCGAAAGCGGCCGACTGATGATTCATATGCAGTACGGAGGCGTATTCGGGTACGCGATCTTCGGCATGCTCGCGGATCGAATGGGACGCCGTCCGATGTTCACCATGTTCGCCCTCGCGCTTGCGATCGGACTCATTCCATCGACGTTGCTATGGTCGCAGGCCTCGCGCATCCCGGGACTTATCGTCATCGCGATGACACTGACGGGCTTCGGGACGGGATTGTGGTCTGGTGCGGCGCCATATATGTCGGAGCTCCTGCCGACGCGGGTGCGCAACGCCGCGATGGGCGCGCTACTCAATGTCACCCGCGGATTCCAATTCTTCACGCCGCTCATCATCACCGAATTGGGACGTCACATTGGACTAGGCGCGGCGCTATCGGTAGGCGCGCTGTTCTCGGTATCGGCCGCCGCGATGGTCTGGATGCTGCCGGAAACGCGCGGCCGCTCCATCATGGAACTCGATAGAGCATCGTGATTCGGCCCCAGTACGCTAACATATTGTTGTACGATTGCGACTCTCCGATGACTCGTGGCATGTTGGCAAGGATGCTGGAGGAGAACGTGGACAGGCGCGAGACCGTCGCGCATATGATCGGCGAGTTTCTTCGCGAAGTAGCCGCGCTGATTCTGGTCTTCGTGCCGTTGGACTATTTGCTCAAAGGTGAAAAGCCAATCCTGTATTTCTGGTATGAAACGATCGGCGTTCGCGTCGCCTCTATTCTGTTGCTCGCGATAGGAATATTGGTGGAGAGGAGGGAAGCAGAGTGATTGAGTTTCTATCACATCTTCAACTGCTGATTGCGATCGCACCGGTATTTGTGGTCGGAGTTCTGGTGGGCCTCGTCGGTCTCTATTTCGCGCGGCGAGACCGGCTCGCATCGCAGCGCGCGCGAGTAGAGGCTAAAGAAGCGAACTCCGCTCATTCTGAAGAGCCGAAGGCCGCGCACGGCTGAGTAGCCCCGCCAACAAAGCAACGGAACACGGTCCGAAGACCGCGGCCCTCAATAAAATCTATCGCCGGCGCTACTCCCGTTCCTGGAATCCCTCGAGGTTGCGGGAACGGCCGGTTTGGCGCAGCTTGCGCAGCGCCTTCGCCTCGATTTGTCGAATGCGCTCGCGGGTGACCGCGAACTGCTTACCGACTTCTTCGAGCGTGTAGTCGGTCTTCTGACCGATGCCGAAGCGCATGCGGAGAATTTGCTCCTCGCGGGGAGTAAGCGTCGCCAGCACCTTGCGGGTCTGCTCGCCGAGGTTGCCCTGAATCGCGGCCTCGACCGGCGAAGGCGCCAATTCGTCCTCGACGAAATCGCCGAGCGAACTTTCTTCCTCGTCGCCAATCGGAGTTTCCAGCGAGATCGGCTCTTTGACGATCTTGAGAACCTTCTGGACCTTGTCGAGCGGCATCTCCATCTGCTCGGCAATTTCCTCGGGGCTGGGCTCGCGCCCAAGCCGCTGCACCAGCAAGCGCGTCACGCGCAGCAGCTTGTTGATCGTCTCGACCATATGCACCGGGATGCGGATGGTGCGGCCCTGGTCGGCGATCGCACGCGACATCGACTGGCGAATCCACCATGTCGCATAAGTGGAGAATTTATATCCGCGCTGATATTCGAACTTGTCGACCGCGCGCATCAGGCCGATGTTGCCTTCCTGGATCAGATCAAGGAATCCGAGTCCGCGATTGGTATAACGCTTCGCGAGGCTCACGACGAGGCGCAGGTTGGCCTCGGTGAGTTCCTTCTTGGCGCGACGGCTCTTGCTCTGGCCCGCCGCGATGGTTTCGAGCTTGCGCGCATAATCTTCGCCGCTCGCCTTGACGCGCTTCTCAATCGCCTTGATCGCGCGCTGCGCGTCGCGAATCTTCTGCGCGATATCGAGCAGGTTCTCGCGGCTGTCGCCGACCTTCAGCACGTGGCGGCGATCTTCGGCCTCGCCCGCTTCCTTGATGAGCTGGTTCTTGGTGCGTCCGGTCTCTTCTTCGTAGCGCTCGATTAGCCGCTCGGAGTTGAAATACTCATGCAGCAGGCGGCGCATCTCGCCGATGATCGATTCCTGCAGGCGCGGCGAGAGCGCCATGTCACGCAGCTCCTTCTTCACCCGCTCCTTGGTGCGAAAGTAATCCTTCTCAAGTTTCGGCTTGCGGCGCGGACCGACCTTGCCATGGAAGAGTTCTTCCTCGAATTCCTCGAGCTTGGCGCGGATTTCGCTGAGCTTCTTGAACGAGGCCTGCAGCTTCTTGAGCTGCTTCTCATCGGCCTCGGGACCGCGTTCCTCATCGGGATCGGTCGAAGGCTCGTCGTTCTCTTCGTAGATTTCGCGCAGCTCGGCTTCGCCTGCGAGCACGCGCTCGGCAATTTCGATTACGCGATCGAGGGTGACCGGCGAGCCGAGGACCTCGTCCTCGACTTCCATCTCACCAGCCTCGATTCGCTTGGCGATTTCGACTTCCTGCTCTCGGGAAAGGAGCTGGAAGTTGCCCATCTCCTTGAGGTAGAGGCGGACCGGATCGGACGATTCGCCGACCGACTCGGCAGCCGCCGCAGGCGCGGGAGCTTCGGGCTCGGCTTCTTCTGCTTCTTCCTCAGCCGCAGTCTCGGTTTCGCCGGTGGCGGGAACTTCCTCGAGCACCTTGATATCAAGATCCTCGAAGCTGTCCAGCGCGGCGCGCAAGTCGGTCGGAGACGCGACATCCTGGGGCAGGAAATCATTGACCTGGTCGAAGGTCAGATAGCCCTGCTCGCGCCCGAGGTCGACTAGACCCTGTAGATCTTTTCCTTCGTACTTTGGCTTCATGCTCTCAAATTTTCCGCTCGCTCCGGCATCTCGCGGGAGCGCGCAACGTCACAAACGACCGCTTCGGAGCCGGAAGGGGCGACGAGTAAAAGGCTGGCTCATCAGATTGAGATATAGAACGTAGACGCCAAGACGGCAAGTCGGCGACAGCGAACGTCCCATATTATGCCCGTGCCAGAAACGAGTCAAACCATTCAATACATATCGACGCTACATCCGCCGCCGAGTTTCACCCCCAGATGGTCGCGAGATGGCGAGCGGTCGGCTCACGCCTCCTAAATATAGGTACGATGATGTTTCGCCGCTGCTCCAGCGCTCAGGAAAGATCAAGGAAAGCAATCGCCGTTCCCCGGAAAATCGCGAGATGCCGCAATCGTTCGCAAGTTCGGGCCGATTTTAGTGATCATGCGCGCAACAAGCGCGCGCGTACCAGGCTGGGCTTGTCGGCCAAAAGGAATTGGCGCGAACCGCCTGCCGAATCAGGCAATCCGCGCCAATTCCCATAGAACACGGGTACTATCTTTATACATACTTTGACACGCTCACGCAAACCATGAACACAAAGATTTGTCATAAACATCGATGATAATTTCGTTAATGGCTTTGTTTTGCGCTCCATATTCGAACCCGGAGCCAAACTCCGGAGCTACGGACCCTCATCCAAGGACGCGGCAAGAAGCGCAAGCCGACGGAGAAATCCCTTGATTCTCAAGGACTTAATGGGTTTGTTTTTACATTTTTGCACTCGTCGCCGATGCTCCTCAAATGAGAGCGGCACCCATTTCGGGTGCCGCTGTTCGATCATAGCACATTAGAGCGCCGAGTTGGTCGAGGTCGTTGTGGCGCTAAGGAAGGACGCCCGCACCTCCGCTAACTCATTCGACGGTGACCGATTTCGCGAGGTTGCGTGGCTGATCGACATCCGTCCCGCGCTCGACCGCGATATGGTAGGCGAGCAGTTGCAGCGGTACCGTCATCAGCACAGGGGTGAGCAGCGCCGACGTCGCGGGCACGTCGATGATATCCGCGGCTATCCGCTCTAGCTCCGCAGACCTGCGATTCGTCACCGCGATTATGCGCCCGTTGCGAGACTCGACTTCCTTCATATTGGAGAGCGACTTCTCGAACAGCTCATCGTTCGGGATGAGCACGACGACCGGCATCTTGTCGTCGATGAGCGCGATCGGGCCATGCTTCATCTCGCTGGCCGAGTAGCCCTCCGCATGAATGTAGGAAATTTCCTTCAGCTTGAGTGCGCCCTCGAATGCTACCGGATAATTGATACCACGCCCTAAAAACAAAAAGTCTTTTGCGGACGCGTACTTACGCGCGATGCGCTCGATGGTGGGTTCGTTCGCGATGACCTCCTCGATAAGTGCGGGAATCGCGAATGCCGCCTTCAGCAACTCCGCCGTCTGAGCCTCCGAGATGCGTCCCAGCTTCGACGCGAGATGGATGGCATACAGGTAGTACGCCTCGATTTGCGTCAAAAAGCATTTGGTCGTGGTGACGCTGATCTCCGGACCACATCGCGTGTAGATCTGCGCATGCGCTCGCCGCGCGATCGACGAGTCGACGGTGTTCGTCAGCGCAATAAGATGCGCGCCCCGCGACGACGCCTCCTCCATCGCGGCGAGCGTGTCCGCCGTCTCCCCCGATTGCGACACCGCGATAACGACCGTGCCCTTGCCGACCGGCGGCCGCCGATAGCGGAACTCGCCGGCATAATCCACCTCGACCGGCACGCCCGCGACCTCCTCGATGATGAACTTGCCGATGTTCGCCGTTATCCACGACGCGCCCGCCCCGAGCATCACGATGCGACTGATGGACTCCGCGCCGCCCGCCGGCATCAGGTCGGTCTCAAAATTCACCGACGCGGAATTCGCCGCCGCGCGCCCAGACATCGTGTCGATCCATGCCTGCGGCTGCTCTGCGATTTCCTTGCGCAGGTAGTGCCGATAGCCGCCCTTGGTCGCGATTCCTGCGTCCCATTCGACACGGCGCGGCGCCCGCGTGACCGGCGTACCGTCGAAGCGCATCAGGCGAATCCCCGACGCGCTCACTTCGGCCAGCTCGCCGTCCTCCAGCACCAGCGTCATCCGCGTATGCTCGAGCAACGCGGGAATATCCGATGCGATGAAGTTTTCGCCCTCGCCGAATCCGAGCACCATCGGAGTCGCGGTTTTCGCCGCCACCAGCTTGTCGGGCTCGCTCTCCGACATCACGACGATCGAGAACGACCCGCGCAGCTCGCCGACCGCCGCGCGCACCGCCTCAGTCAGCCCCATCCCGCGCTTCACGTTCTCCTCGACCAGATGCGAAATCAATTCGGTATCGGTCTCGGATTTCATCTTATGCCGGCGGGCGACCAGCGCGGCGCGCAGCTCGACGAAATTCTCGACGATACCGTTATGGATTACAGCGACGGGGCCGGCCTTATGCGGATGAGCATTTTCCTCGGACGGTTTGCCATGCGTCGCCCATCGCGTGTGGCCGATACCGATATGGCCCGACAGCGGCGCCTGGCCGACCATAGCGCGCAGGTTTTCGAGTTTGCCCTTGGCGCGCCGGATATGCATCGCGCCATTTTCGACGAGGGTGGCGATGCCGGCGGAGTCATAACCGCGATATTCGAGCCGCTGCAATCCTCCGATGAGGATCGGATAAGCGTCCTGATGTCCAACGTACCCAACGATTCCACACATAGTGATCTCCTATTAATCCCTTCTCTCGCGAGCGAGAGAAGGTGGGCGGCGCGGTTGTCGCTCTTTTTCTTAGCGACAACCGTGACGCACGGATGAGAGCCAGAGGGCGTCTGCGCCCGACGGTCGTGGCATACCACGCGCTCCGCGCTCTTATTCTGTCATCCTGAGCGCAGCAAAGGATCTCCGCGCAGCGATGCTCCGCGATGCCCGCTCAAATGACGTTCAAAATGTCGAGAGAGTTTCGATTTGAATGTGAAGCCGATGCTGCCGCTTCACCCACTTGAGCCGGGATTTGTCATGCGGTCACCCGCACGGTTTGTCCTGCTCTGACGATTGTGGAACCGGGAAGCCATCCGCCGAAGGTCTCGATAAGCTTCCACCTCGTTAACTCGCGAATGCGAGTCTGGCGCTACTCTCGGATTTTTATGCTGCTATCGATGACCTCCTTGAGAAGGATTCGGGCGCGCCGCCCGGTGCGGATATTGTGACTTACCGTCAGACCTGAATCAATCTCGTTTAGCTCCAAAGACTGCGAGTCCAGACCTCGTCGAAATCCGCGCTCCTCAATAGTCTATTCCTTACGTCGAGTTCACGCAGGGGTTAGAAGACGGAGCGCCCAGAGCAACTAGTCGCATTCCGCAAATAGATCATCATTTGACAACCTCTAGATAGCTAATCACACTGTCAAAATTGTGGCCGCTAGATCGCGCTCGGACATCACGCAGCCACAACAAATGGCAGCGTAGTTAAAAATGAAAGATTACCTCTTTATAGACAATTTTCGCGGATTCACCGACACCTGTTTTCCGGTGACTGACGTAAATTTTCTGGTAGGGGAGAATAGCACCGGAAAAACTTCCGTTTTGGGTCTAATTAAATTGTTTACTGGACCTAGATTCCTGATGGAACAACGCGCAGACTTCGCAGACGAACACGTAAGCTTCGGTCATTTCGCGGACATGGTAAGCGCGCATTCGGCCGAGCGTAAGCAGTTTCACATCGGTCTGGTTCGAGAAAGGCCAAAACGAAAAGACGAGGAACAACGGGTGGGCGGATGGCTCTGTACTTTTCGTGAGGACAAAGGACGGCCTCGTCTTTCCAATTACACCTTCAGCGAGGGCTCGAAGAAGATATCTCTACGCTATAATCGTGATCAAATCCGGTACAAAG
>DATGKG010000422.1:0-5061 GCA_035294805.1 Binataceae bacterium (SeqCode)
GAAAGCGGCGCGCGATTGGCATGATGCGTCGCGAGCACACGCACCTCTTCCTCGGCGGTCGGATAACCAACGCGGATTTTGAACAGAAAGCGATCGAGCTCGGCCTCCGGCAGCGGATACGTGCCCTCCTGCTCGATCGGATTTTGCGTCGCGAGGACGGTGAACCATTCGCCGAGCGGATACGTGACGCCGTCGACGGTGGCCGAGCGCTCCTGCATCGCTTCGAGCAGCGCGGCCTGCGTTTTCGCGGGCGCACGATTGATTTCGTCGACCAGCAGCAAATCGGTGAAGAGCGGGCCTTCGCGGAAACGAAAGTCGCTCATGCGTGAATCCAGAATCGGCGTTCCGATGATGTCGGTGGGCATCAGGTCGGGCGTGCACTGGATGCGCCCGAAGCGGATTCCGAGCGTCGCCGCGAGCGTACGCACCAGCAGCGTCTTCGCGACCCCGGGCACACCTTCATAGAGGCTGTGCCCCGCGCACAGCAGCGTCACGAACGACAGACGCACCGCGTCGTCCTGGCCGATGACGACGTTGCCGACGGCGGAGCGCATCGTCGCGAACACTTCCGCGACCCACGCGGGATCCTTGGCGCGCCCCGCGGTCATCGCGACATCATCACGCTCGGTTTTCATCGCCCAACCCCGGATAGGATTCCAGCGCGCGCACCGCGATTACAAGATGGCGCTGTTCGGCTGGCGCATCATTCGCGAGGAGCCAATGGCGCGTCTCGTCAGGCATCGAACGATCGCGCGCGAGGCGGTTTAACAGCAGGTCGTCGGGATAGTCCGCGCGCAATCCGAGCTGACGACGCAGACGGCGAAGAAATCCGCCTCGATATGCGCGAAAAACCGCGGCTGGATCGCCCGCTCGCGCGTACAGAATCGACAGCGAATCGACGAATCCCGCGATCGATGGCGCGGGCAAGTCCGAGTCGTCGTCGAGCGAGCGGCGTGGCCATTCGCGGCGCGAGAAAACCCATAGCGTCGCGACCAGCAGGCCCATGGCGATCGGCAGGATGGCGCGCGAGTCGAGGATCGCCAACGTCAGCGACGATGGTGCGGAGAGTCCGTGCGAATGCTCATCGAAAACCGGCGCACCGTATGCGCGCGCGAGGTCGGCGACGAGCAGACTCGCGTCGGCGTCGGCGAGATGTTCGTTGCGAAGGAAAACATCGTCGGCGATCGCGATGAGACGCCCGCCATTTTTTCCCAGGTGCATTTCCAGCGCGAATGGTTTTCCATTCACGGTGAGCGCGACGCGCGGCGTGGCCGGCGCATTCTTTTCTTTGGACGCCGCGAAGTGCAGCAACTCCGGAACGTCGATCCATCGCGACGGCGCGCCGAGGTCGCTCTGGACGAGATAGCGTCCTTCATCCTTTTTATCGTCCGTATCCTTGTCGTCCTTATCGTCCTTGTCGGGCGTCTCAACTTCGCGCGTGAGACCTAGCTCCGTCCAACTGCCGCCGTCCTCGCCGAAGATTACGGCGGTGCCGCCGCGCGACGCCCACTCGACCACCTCATGCGCTTCGTCGTGCGCGTGCGGATTGGCAGCATCGAGGAACGACGGCGCGACGAACCAAACCGTTTGATTCGCGGGCATCGTGTTGATGCGGCGAAAGGAGCGCGCGACCGGAAGGTGCATTTCCGAAAGCAGATCGAAGGCGGCCTTGTATCCGTCGCGCATCACGCCAAAGCTGGTCGGCGATTGCTGCAGCGACTGATTCGGCCACAGCCACAGATTGAGCGCGAGCAGTAGGATAACCACCGCGCCGATAGAAATCAGAATGCGCTTCGGTATCGCGTTCATTGCGCCTGCGAGGAGAGTTGCTCGAAGGCCGAGCGCCAGCGCGCATAGATTTCGGGATCGTTTTGGCGATCGCCGAACCATCGGCGCTCGGTGCGCTCGACCAGTGTATCGATCTCGACGGCGAGGTTCTCCGCGAGCGCCGAACCGCGCAGCGCCGCGCGAATCCATCGATTCGAGCGATCCGGACGCAATTCGATCACGGAGCGTTCGGCGAGAGTGCGGAAACACGCCAGCATCAGGCGATGCGCCGCGTCGAGGTAGCGACCACTCGCTGCTAGCGAATCGGCCTCGCGCTCGAGATCGGGAAGATTGCCGCCGAATTCGCGCGATGGTTGCGACGGCTCGGGTGCGCGCAGTGCAGTGGCGATGGTCCACGTCACGTGCGCGATGAGCGCGCCGCATATACCTGCGATGGCGATGACGATCATCCAATAGAGCAGCGGCGAGCTGCTGCGCAGGACCTCCAGGCGCGAGATCGGCTTGAGAATCGCCTCGAGCCATTTGAGCAGCTGGCTTTCGGCTTTGGCGTTGAGGCCGACCGCGCCGGCATATTCGGGTCGCGCGAGAATCTTGCCGGCAAGGCTTCGTACCGCGTCGTCCGACATGTCAGGCAATCGAGGATGATCCCGGCGCGGGCGTCATCGTAACGGTCTCGGCGCGAACTTGTTCGGCGAGCAGGCGCAGATCGAAATCCTCCGTGCGGCAGCGCCGGTCGAAATAGTAAATCACAATCGCTACCGAACTGTACGTGCTGCTCACAGCTTGCGTCAGCGCCGTGAGGAGGACGCCGATCACCGGTATGAAGGCCCACAGGAACTTGAGTCCGGCCGCCGGCACCTGCGCGATCAATCCGGCGGTGAGCATTATGCCAAGGGTCAGCCACCATGAGCCGGATATGAGCTCATGACTGCGGCGCAGCGCGGCCATCGCAAAACGCCGCTCGACGATCATCACCGGCCCGATCAAAGCGAAGGAAATTGAGAAGTACATGACTGCGATTCCGGCCGGGAATGCGAAAAGCATGAAAGCCGGCATCGAGAGCGCATATGCTACTCCGAAAATTAATGCGATCGGACCGAATAACAGCAGTCCCATCAGGAGGTACGTCCCGAGCAATGGCAGGATGATCGGGCGCGTCGACCGGTACGCCTCCGCGATCGTGATCGGACGATCGAGATATACCTCGGAGACGGCGATAATGTGAGCGGCGGCGAGAATCGGTCCGGCCACCGAAAGAAACAGCAGATTGAAGACGGCCGCGGCGCCGGCGCCGATCACGCTCGCAGTGAGCAGCAGGATTCCTGAGGGAATCCATACCACCGCGGAGATGCCGAACAGCAGTGCGAAGTTGTCGAGATAGACGCGAAAGGCGCGATCGAGGATTTCTCCAAACGACAGCGGACGAATGTCATATGCCATCAGGATTCGCCTTCATCGGACCATCACAACAGGTATGTGGATTGCGCTTGCCTGTCCACCATTGAGCGCTACTGACCGCAGAGTCATTGATCAGTCAATAAGAATCTGCGCAATAGCAGGAGAGATGAAACGGGTTGAGCAACCGGCGCGGCTGCATCATCCCTCAAGGAGATTGGGAAATGCCTAATGTTGTCATATCCGCTGATTCGCACGTGATGGAACCTGCCGGCTTGTGGACCGAACGCCTGGACCGCAAATTCCAGGACCGCGCGCCCAAGGTGGTGCAACAGGAGGATGGCAGCTTTCGGTTTGTCGCACCCGGAATCCATCCCTTTCCGGTCGCCGCCGGTTTTGGCGTCGGCAAGAGCGGCGCTGAACTCAAGGAGCATCTCAAGAAAGGCTATGAGGCGGCGCGTCCGAGCGGATGGGACCCGGTCGAGCGGCTCAAGGACCAGGATGTCGACGGAGTCGCGGCCGAGGTGCTCTATACAACCTTGGGCATGCCGCTCTTCGCGCTGGATGACGTCGAACTTCAGCAGGCCTGCTTTTCGGTGTTCAACAACTGGCTGGGCGAATATGCCTCCCATGCTCCTAAGCGGCTTTATCCGATCGCGCTGATCTCGCTGGAAGACATCGCGGCGGGCGTCAAGGAACTGGAACGCGCCGCCAAGATGGGCTTGCGAGGCGCGATGATCTGGGGCGCGCCGCCCGAGGACCGGCCCTACTCGAAGGCGCTTTACGATCCGTTCTGGGCCGCCGCCCAAGACCTGCAGATGCCGCTCTCTCTTCACGTCATCACGCAAAAGAAACAGCGCGAGATCAAATTCCGATTCGATGGTCCGCGCGAAGGCGCTTCCGACGCAAATCCCAAAGAAGAGAGTGCGGCCAATCCGGTTCCCTTCGTCGATCCGATTTTCGAAATCCAGCAGTCGCTGCGCAGCCTGGTTTATGGCGGTGCGCTGGAGCGCTTCCCCAATCTGAGGATTGTGTCAGCCGAGAACGACGCCGGCTGGGTCGCGCACTATCTCCATCGCCTCGATCACATCCATGAAAAAGTCCATGGCAAGCAGCCGGGCGGGAAACTGAAGATGATGCCGAGCGAATACCTGCGCCGCCAGCTATGGGCGACTTTCCAGGACGATCCGGTCGCGCCGTTGACTTGCAGCTACTTTGGCGAAGATCAATTCATGTGGGCGTCGGATTTCCCGCATACCGATTCCACCTGGCCGCACTCGCAGGAGGTCATCGCGAGGGACTTCGCGCATGTGAGCGATACCATCAGGCGCAAGATTCTTTCCGACAACGCGGTCAAGTTGTATCGCATGGACCTGAACTAGCGCCGCGCAACATCAACCCGAGGACAAAGCATCATGTCATACGATTTGCTGATCAAGAACGGAACGGTGGTGGACGGAACCGGGTCGCCGCGATGCATGGCCGATGTCGCGGTCAAGGACGGCGTCATCGCCGAAATCGGAAAAATAAAGGATGGAGCGAAGAAGACCATCGATGCCGACGGACTGATCGTCGCGCCCGGTTTCGTCGATCCGCACACCCACTACGACGCCCAAATCTGCTGGGACCCGCAGATCACGAGTTCCTCATGGCATGGAGTGACCAGCGTTGTGATGGGCAATTGCGGCGTCGGGCTGGCACCATGCCGTCCGCAAGCGCATGACATCGCGACGCTGGACCTGGTCAACGTCGAGGCGATTCCGTACGACGTACTCAACCGCGGCATCACGTGGGATTGGGAAAGTTTCCCCAGCTATCTGCAGGCGGCTGGACGTCGCGGCAGCGCGATCAATCTGGGCTTCCTCGCACCGCTGACCC
>DATGKG010000423.1:0-4077 GCA_035294805.1 Binataceae bacterium (SeqCode)
ATGAAAAATCGGATCGAACGCGAGCAGCGGGTCGCCGGGAAAATACATCTGCGTGATAAGCCTTGTCGCGAAGCTCGGGCCGAAGATGCTGAAGTGGATGTGCGCCGGACGCCATGCGTTGTGATGATTGCGCCATGGATACGCGCCCGGCTTGATGGTGGTGAAGCGATAGACGCCGTGTGCGTCGGTCATCACGCGGCCCGCCCCCGAAAAATGTGGATCAAGCGGCGCGTCGTGGCAGTCCTCCGGATGCGCATAACGGCCAGCCGCATTGCATTGCCATATCTCGACGAGCGTATCGGGAATCGGACGGCCATCTTCATCGAGGATGCGCCCCGCGACGATAATTCGCTCGCCAATCGCTTCGCCGCCGTCGAAATGCGTCATGTCGATGTCGCCGGGCCGAATGATCTCCCGCTTAAATCGCGGGCCGGTGATTTCCGACAGCGTATGCTCGACGCGGATGAGCGGCCGGCGCGGCGCGCGCTTGACGGTGCTGCCATAGGCGTCGTGCGCATAGGCAGGATGCGCCCCTTCCTCCTCGCGGCGATACGGGTCCGGCATAGCGGTCCGTCTCCTTCGGAATGTCTTGCGGATAGTCAAGTCTTCTTTATATTGCAGCCGACGCGCGCGATGAAGGGAAATCGTGTGATGGTTTGGTATCCCTTGATTTTCTGCGAGATCAGGGTAATATCGCGCTATTAGCACTCGAACCCATCGAGTGCCAATTGACAATCCGGCTCCAGTGGTTATCTTCTCGCCGGGCAACTTTATCCGCACACCGACCGCTAAAAACAGTACGAAGGAGGATGCTAAGCATCATGAAGCTTAGACCATTAGGTGACCGCATTCTGGTTAAGAGGATCAAAGAGGAAGAGAAAACCAAGGGAGGGATCATCATCCCTGATACCGCCAAGGAAAAGCCCCAGGAGGGCAAAGTCGTCGCGGTAGGCAAAGGCAAAGTGGCCGATGACGGGAAGCTCGTCCCCCCCGAGGTTAGAGCAGGCGACAAAATCCTCTTTGGCAAGTATTCCGGCAGCGAAATCAAACTGGAAGGCGATGACCTGATCGTGCTGCGCGAAGACGACATCCTGGGAATCATCGAGTAGCCGGGAATCATCGAGCAGAGCGGAAGTCTGAAAGTTTTCCGCGCACAAGAAGAATTTAGGAGATAGGCAAGCTATGGCCGCAAAAGTTGTACGATTCGCGCAAGATGCGCGAGAGAAGATTCTCAAGGGCGTTAATGTCCTCGCCGATGCGGTGACCGTGACGCTCGGCCCCAAGGGCCGCAACGTCGTGCTCGACAAAAGCTTCGGCGCGCCGAATGTCACCAAGGACGGCGTCACCGTCGCCAAGGAAATCGAGCTCGAAGACAAGTTTGAAAACATGGGCGCGCAGATGGTCAAGGAAGTCGCTTCCAAGACCTCCGATGTCGCCGGCGACGGCACCACCACCGCGACCGTGCTCGCGCGCGCGATTTACACCGAGGGCATCAAGATGGTGGCCGCCGGTCACGATCCGATGTCGCTCAAGCGCGGCATCGATCGCGCCGTCGAGACCATCAGCAGCGAGCTGAAGACGATGTCCAAGCCGACCAAGGATCGCAAGGAAATCGCGCAGGTCGGCACCATCTCGGCCAACAACGACTCGACCATCGGCGACATCATCGCCGAGGCGATGGAGAAAGTCGGCAAGGAAGGCGTCATCACGGTCGAAGAGGCGCGCGGGCTGGAGACTCAGCTCGAAGTGGTCGAGGGTATGCAGTTCGACCGCGGCTATCTCTCGCCGTACTTCGTGACCGATCCGGAGCGGATGGAAGCGCGCCTCGAAGACGCCTACATCCTCATCCAGGAAAAGAAAATTTCTTCTATGAAGGATCTGCTCCCGATTCTCGAGGCGATCGCCAAGTCGGGCAAGCCGTTGCTCATCATCGCCGAGGACATCGAGGGCGAGGCGCTCGCGACCCTGGTCGTAAACAAGATTCGCGGCACGCTCGCATGCTGCGCGGTCAAGGCGCCGGGCTTCGGCGATCGTCGTAAGGCGATGCTGGAAGACATCGCGACCCTGACCGGCGGCAGCCTGATTGCCGAAGAGCTGGGCGTGAAGCTCGAGAGCGTGCAGCTCAACCAGCTCGGCCGTGCGAAGCGCATTGTCGTGGACAAGGACAACACCACGATCATCGATGGCGCCGGCAAGCGGGCCGATATCGAAGGCCGCATCAAGCAAATCCGCGCGCAGATCGACGAGACCACCTCGGACTACGATCGCGAGAAGCTGCAGGAACGCCTCGCGAAGCTGGTCGGAGGCGTCGCGGTGATTCGCGTCGGCGCGGCGACCGAAGTCGAAATGAAAGAGAAGAAGGCCCGCGTCGAGGACGCTTTGCATGCGACTCGTGCGGCGGTCGAAGAGGGCGTCGTTCCCGGCGGCGGCGTGGCATTGCTCCGCGCCAGCGCGGCGCTCGACAACCTCCGCGCCAGCGAGCACGAGAAGGTCGGCATCGGCATCATCCGCAAAGCGGTCGAAGGACCGGCATGGTGGATCGCGTCGAATGCCGGATGGGAAGGCTCGGTCGTGGTCGACAAGATTCGCAACAACAAGGGCGCGTTCGGCTTCAATGCACACAGCGAGGAGTTCGAGGACCTGATGAAGGCCGGCATCATCGATCCGACCAAGGTTGTGCGCACGGCGCTGCAGAATGCGGCCTCGGTTGCGGCGCTTCTGCTGACCACCGAATGCATGGTGGCGGAGAAGCCGGAAGAGAAGGGCAACGCGGCCCCTCCGATGCCGGGCGGCGGCATGATGTAGTCTGACGTGATTGTAGCGAAATATACAATCCGTTAACGGACGGTTATTACGAAGCGGCGGAGTCGAACACGACTCCGCCGTTTTCGTTTGCGGTCACGGCCATTGCGCGGAGAAATCTGCGTCAATGTGAAATACTCGCCCTCAGGTTTAGGGTGTGGTAAAGCCTGGGAATTAGAGCCCCGTGTTCCACGATCGGGCATTTTAAACCAGGGAGTATGCCATGGACCCGCTCAATACCACCGAGCACCACGCTGCAGGGAGCACGAAGACGGTTTCGTCGGTCTATATCCCTCCCCTCCAACTGACCAAGGGACAGCCGGCGCCCATCGCTGCGAACGGCGGTTTATCCTACATGTCGTTCGATCGAGACGGGGATGCGGGAACGGCGGCAGCAACGCAGGCGGCGCTCGACATAATCGCCGAGGGAGGAGGGCAGGCGGTCATCGACATGCTCGACAACGCTCCTCCCGGCCCGATCAAGACCAAATGGGGGATCGGGTTTCGTAGCTACTCAGAATGCCTGGAATATATTCGCGCGAACAACATCGAAGCTCCCGAAGGCGGCGTAGCGCTTCCGATGCGCTACACGATCCACGAGCAACCGTCCTACTCCATCGTCTCGTCCAACGCGCTCTGGCGAGACCCGGCGCGCGCGGCCGAGGCAAAAGCGTTGCACAAGGAAGAGCGGGACATCGGGCGGCGATGCCTCTATTTTCCACAGGTGTTGCGCGACGCGCGACGCATCGGGGAGTACTACCCGGGTCTTTCGCCGAGCAGCGCCCAGTGCATGGACAAGCTCGGCGTCTCACTGGGGCACTGCGAATCCAGGTGCAAGAACTTTTACGATGCGGCGGAAGTAGAGCGCGTCTTCTATCCTGAGATGGAGAAGCTCTTGCTGGAGTTTTTCCCGAACGCATCCGATGCGCTGGTCTACAACCATGACGTGTTTGACAAGGATTATAAGGGCGACCGCACGGAGGATCAGGCCAACAAGAACCCGGGCGTGAACGCCAACTACGCCTACCTGGTGCACAACGATCTGAACGACAACAGCGGCCGCGTGCGCTGCCGCGAGCTGCTCACGAAGAACCTGCGCAACTTCGGGCGCGAGCAGCACTACACGGAGGCGCAGGCGGACGCGAAGATGTCGCGGCGGTTCATGTCGATCAACCTCGCCAAGCCGATGGAGACCGTGCGCCAGAACCCCTTCGTGCTCTGCGCCTGGCCCTCCTTCGCCGACCAGCCGTACATCACCAACTATCGTATCTATGA
>DATGKG010000424.1:0-3053 GCA_035294805.1 Binataceae bacterium (SeqCode)
CTCGCGCTGAAGGCGGCCGGTTTCGAGACCATCATGGTCAATTGCAATCCCGAAACCGTCTCCACCGATTATGACATTTCCGATCGCCTCTACTTCGAGCCGCTCACTTTCGAGGACGTGATGGCGATTGTCGAGCGCGAGAAGCCCGCCGGCGTCATCGTGCAGTTCGGCGGCCAGACTCCCCTCAAGCTCGCGGTGCCGCTGAGCGAGGCCGGCGTCCCGATTCTCGGCACCTCTCCCGATGCGATCGATCGCGCCGAGGATCGCGAGCGCTTTAACCAACTCGTCGATAAGCTCGGGCTGCGCCAGCCAAAGGGCGTGCTCGCGCGCGGCCTCGACGATGCGATCGCGGGCGCCAATGCCATCGGCTATCCCGTTCTCATCCGCCCCAGCTATGTCCTCGGCGGCCGCGCGATGGAGGTCATCCCCGACGAGGCCAACCTCCGCCGCTACGTCGCGAATGCTCTGCTAGCCAGCGAGCGCCATCCACTCTTGATCGATCGCTATCTGCAAGGCGCGGTCGAGGTCGACGTCGACGCGATCTCCGACGGCGAGACGGTCGTCATCGGCGGCATCATGGAGCATGTCGAGCACGCCGGCATCCATTCGGGCGACAGCGCATGCGCGATTCCGCCGCGCACGCTTTCGAAGGCGACTCAGGACGCGCTCGCGAAACAAACCAAAATGCTGGCGCGCGAGCTCGGCGTCATCGGCCTCATCAACGTGCAGTTCGCGATTTTCGAGGGCGAGATTTACATCCTCGAAGTCAACCCGCGCGCCTCGCGCACCATCCCATTCGTCAGCAAGGCGATTGGCGTGCCGCTGGCGAAGCTGGCCGCGCTCGCGATGGCGGGGCGCAAGCTCGAGGACCTCGGCTTCACCACAGAGCGCATCCCCACTCACGTCTCGGTCAAGGAGTCGGTCTTCCCGTTCGGGCGCTTCATCGGCGTCGACACGATTTTGGGCCCCGAGATGAAATCGACCGGCGAGGTGATGGGCATCGACAGCAACTTCGCGATGGCGTTTGCGAAGGCGGAGCTGGCGGCCTCGACCGACCTGCCGCTGGCGGGCCAGGTCGCGGTGAGCGTGCGCGACGAGGACAAGCGCGAGCTGGAGCCGATCGCGCGCGGCCTTCATGAGATGGGTTTCCGGCTCCTCGCGACGCGCGGCACCGCGCGCCACATCCGCAACCTCGGCATCCCGTGCGCGGAGATCAACAAGGTCAGCCAGGGCAGTCCCAACATCGTCGAATGCATCAAGGCGGGCGAGGTGGCGCTGGTCATCAACACGCCCGACGTGGAAGGGACGGCGGATTCATTTTCGATTCGGCGCACGGCGCTGGACATGCGCTTGCCGTATTGCACGACGATGGCGGGAGCACAGGCGGCGGTCGAGGGCATCCGCGCGCTGAAGACGCAGCCATTCACGGTGAAGGCGCTACAGGATTACCACCCGCGCTGAATTACCCTCTCCCGAAGGGACGCGAAGCAGCTGAGGCGGAGCGAAGCGGAGTCCGAAGCGAGATAAAAGGACGCGCCATCTGATGGCACGGGTGAGGGTCATCATCAAGCGCGCGTCCTCGCGCGCGACCTATAATTCCTCTTCTGCCTGCTGCTTCTTTAGTCTGTCATCCTGAGCGAAGCGAAGGATCTACGCGAAGCGATTTGCTTGCGCCTCCCGCCGCTCGATGGCCAGCCCCCGCCTCGATAGTATGATGACCCCGTGGCTGACAAAGACTTTCATGTAACGCTGCGCGCGGAAATTGTGAGCGGATTCGGATGGGACGAATCCGAAGTGCCCGCCGGGTACGCGAGACATTGGTGATGGCCCTGCTGCGCTTGGAACGGCTTTCCGAGGCACAGGCAGAGGGCATATTGGGCCTCGCGCGATGGGAGCTGTTCGAACTGATGGGCCGCAACGACGTGCCCGCCGTTCGCGTGGGCGTTGACGAGCTCGATCGGGAATTGGCCACCGCGATTAAGCGCAACGGCGTAAAATGATCGTCTCTGATGCCGGTCCCATCGTCATCTTTGCGCGCAACACCCGCGACCGAGGGTAAGTCCCCAGGACAACATCGTTGCTTCGACCTTTAGCCGGAGCTATGACAAAAGCATGAAGTCTCATGCCGCCGAGAAATCCTCCTTTACCCTCGCGCCCGCCGAACATGCGCAGGTCCGGCGCCTGAGAAAACTACTCAAGGCGCGCTCCAACACGGAAGTGATTCGGCGTTCGCTCAAACTATTGGAGGAATCGGTTTCGCGCGAAGAACTTCGACGCCAATTTCGCGAGGCTGCCGCGCGGGTCCGGCCATCTACGCGCGAGGCGATGCGGGACTTTGACGCTTTGGCGGGCGAAGGCCTCGACGATGCCTGATCGCTCACCGCGACGTGGCGAGCTATGGTCCGCGGACCTTAATCCTCGCCGCGGCAGCGAACCCGGAAAGGTCAGACCGGTAGTCGTGGTCCAGTCCGATCTCCTGAATGAAACGGATCATGCTAGCACGTGGATACTTCCGTGCACGACACAAGTCAGCGGCGAGAGCATTTTACGGGTCGAGCTTCCGGCCCGGATGGCGGGCAACACGCACGCTTGCGAGGTGATGATCGACCAATCTCGTGCAGTCGATCGGCGTCGTCTGCTTCGCCCGCTCGGGCGGTTGCCGCATCCCGTCATGCGGGAGATTTCCGAAAAGTTGCGCCGCGTGGGCGATTTATGATTGTCGCTTGCCGTATTGCACGACGATGGCGGGTGCGCAGGCCGCGGTCGAGGGCATCCGCGCGCTGAAGACGCAACGGTTTGAAGTGAAGGCGCTGCAAGACTACCACCCGCGCTGATACCTCTCCCGAAGGGAGAGGACGGTCGCGAGTCATCGAGGGGTCGGGTGAGAGATTGTATCCCGCGCTTGTCATCGCACTGAACAGTTAGAACTCTTCCTTTGCAAACTGTTCGTCATCTATCAAGCGTGGGAACTGCCTGCCTTAGTTGCGCCCGCAGCGGGACTGTGAATAGACTTTGCGGCGTTTTCACAAAAGGACGGGGAAAGCAGGGTGAAG
>DATGKG010000425.1:0-6754 GCA_035294805.1 Binataceae bacterium (SeqCode)
TAACGTTCCGGTCGCGCAGCTCAACATTTCGAGCGAAACTCTTTCCGAGCAGGCGCTGTTCGACTACTGATTGAATTTCATCCGTCCCAAGCTGTTCACGATCGAAGGTCTCTCCTCGCCCGCGCCGTACGGCGGACGCAGCCGTGCGATCATGGTGAATATTGATCCGGCGGCGCTTTATGCGAACTCGCTCTCCGCCAACGACATCAGCAATGCGCTCAATCTCACCAACGTCATCCTGCCGGCGGGCAGCGTGAAGATCGGCGATCGCGAGTACTACGTCGAGCTCAACGGCAGTCCCGATCACATCAAGGAGTTCAATCAGCTGCCGGTGAAGATGGTCGGACAAACGCCGGTGTACCTCGGCGACGTCGCGCCGGTGCACGATTCGCACACGGTGCAGACCAACGTCGTGCGCGTGAACGGCAAGCGCGGCACCTATCTCGCGATCATAAAACATGCGGCGGCGTCGACGATGGCGGTCGTGAGCAACGTCAAGAAACGCATCCCGTCGATCATGGCGACCGCGCCCGAGGGCATGAAGATGTCGATCGCGTTCGACCAGTCGCAGTTCGTGCGTAGCGCGCTCTGGGAGGTGGTACGTGAGGCGGTCATCGCGGCGACGCTGGTCGCTCTGATGGTGCTGGTGTTCGTGGGCTCGCCGCGCAGCATGATCATCGTGATCGTATCGATACCGCTGTCGATCCTGACGGCGATCATCGGACTGAAGCTGTCGGGGCAGACCATCAACATCATGACGCTGGGCGGGCTCGCACTCGCGATCGGAATGCTGGTCGACGACGCGACGGTGGAAATCGAAAATATCCATCGCAACCACGCGATGGGAAAACCGCTGCTGGTGGCGATTCTCGACGGCGCCAGTCAAATCGCGACGCCCGCGTTCGTCGGCACGCTCGCGATATGCATCGTGTTCTTCCCGGTGTTCCTGCTCGGCGGAGTGGCGAAGTATCTCTTCACGCCGCTCGCGTTCGCGGTCGTGTACTCGATGCTCACCTCGTATCTGCTCTCGCGGACGCTGGTGCCGACGATGGCGCGTCATCTGCTGTCCGATTCGCACGAGGAAAACGTGGGCGGCGGCTCCGGGTACTGGAATCGATTCGTCACCAGCTTCGACGCACGCTTCGATCGCTTCAAGGAACGCTATCGCGGCATGCTCGCGATGTTCATCGCGCGGCGCGCGCTTTGCCTCATCTGCGTGTCGATCATCATCGTGGTGAGCATGGTTCTGATTCCGGTGGCTGGACAGGATTTCTTCCCGACCATCGACGCCGGCATGATGAAACTTCACGTCCGCGCCGCGACCGGCACGCGCATCGAGGAGACCGAGCGCATCGTCGACAACATCGAGCGCGGAATCCGCAAAGTGATTCCGCCGGAGGACCTCGGCGACATCAGCGACACCATCGGGCTGCCGCAGTACTTCAATCTGGCGTTTTATCAGACCGATAGTATTGGTCCGCAGGATTCCGACATGCTGATCCAGCTCAAGCCGGGGCATCGTCCGACCGCGGGCTACACCGAATCGATCCGCAGGATGCTCGCGCACGATTTTCCCGATGTCGAAGGATATTTCCAGGCCGCCGACATCGTGAGCCAGGTGCTTAACTTTGGGCTTCCCGCGGCGATCGATGTGCAGGTAATCGGCAACGACATAAATTCCGACTACAGCGTTGCGTCGCAGTTGCAGGAGAAGATGCATCGCATTCCCGGTCTCACCGATATTCGCATTGCGCAGCGCCTCGACTATCCGACGTTGCGAGTGAATGTCGATCGCGTCAAAGCGCTGCAACTAGGCGTCGATCAATCTTCGGTCGCGAGCAATCTCCTGATCTCGCTCAGTTCGAGTTTCCTGCTCAACCCGAATTTCTGGCTCGACCCGAAAAATGGCGTGAACTACAACGTCAACGTACAGGTGCCGCAGCACGTCGTCGATTCGGTTGGCGAGTTGGTGAACACTCCGCTCACTGCGACTCAAATCGATGGGGCGGCGCGACCGCCGCAATTTCTCGGCAACGTCGCAACCGTGCAGCAGACCATCGAGCCCGCGGCACTCGATCACTATACGGTCCAGCGCGTCATCGATGTGAATGCCGGCGTCAGCGGCCGCGATCTCGGCTCATCATCGACCGCGGTGCAACGCGCGATCGATTCGATTGGGCAACTGCCGCGCGGAACCGAAGTAGTGATTCGCGGCCAGAGCCAGGCGATGCGCGAATCGTTCGGGTCGCTCGAACTTGGCCTCGTGCTCGCGATCATCCTGGTCTACCTGCTGATGGTCTCAAGCTATCAGTCGTGGCTGGAGCCGTTCATCATCATGCTGGCAGTCCCGGGCGCGCTCGCGGGCGTGCTGTGGATGCTGGTGGCGACCGGCACCACCATCAATGTCGAATCGATGATGGGCGCTATCATGGCGGTTGGGGTTGGCGTCGCCAACGGCAATCTTGTGATAACCTTCGCCAACGAACTTCGCGAAGATGGCTACGCGCCGGCGGCAGCTGCGATCGAGGCCGCGACCATACGACTGCGTCCGGTTTTGATGACCGCACTGGCGATGATCCTTGGAATGTTGCCGATGGCGCTCGCGATTGGCGAGGGCTCGGAGCAGAACGCGCCGCTGGGACGTGCGGTGATCGGCGGATTGCTGGCCGCCACGGCGTCGACGCTTTTTGTGGTGCCGGCGGTGTATTCGATGTTCGGCGGTAGCATCAAAGGTAAACACGAGCGAGACGCGGAGATCGACGCGATCACGCTTCCGGGAGCATGAACAACGCACAGAGCGATGGCTGAAGGCGAACAGAGAACTTTCACTCCTCCACAAACCGGGAGAATTTTCGTCATTGGCTGGATTGGCGCGGTCGTGTTGGCGGTCGGATTGACGGCAGGACTGGTGCTCGCGCGCGAACTTTGGATTGGACGCCAGAGTTCCGAACTGGAGCGCCAATACCAGCAAGGTCAGCGCGTTCTATGCACGCAAGTGATTCATAGCCCCAAAACGCGCCAGCTAAAATTTCCCGCGAGCATTCACGGATTCGTTGAGACGCCCATCTATGCGAAGGTTGCCGGCTATCTGAAGACCATCAATGTCGATAAAGGCGATCGCGTGAAGCAGGGACAGATTCTCGCGGTGGTGGAATCTCCTGAACTGGATCATCAGGTGGAGAACGCGCGCGCGACTTATATAGATCGGAAAATTACTGACGACCGAACACAAATGCTGGCGAACACTGGAGTTGTAGCGCAGCAAGCCGCCGATGATTCCCGAGCCGCGATGCTCGAAGCGAAAGAGGCTCTCAATCAACTCATCGCAACCAAAGAATACGAAGTGATACGCGCGCCCTTCGAAGGCATCGTCACAGCGCGCAATGCCGATCCCGGTACACTCGCGCCCGCACTGACCGCGAGCACGGCCGGCAATAATCCGATTCTCACGATGGCGACGCTCAAGCCGCTGCGGATTTATGCCGACGTGCCGCAGAGCGCCGCACCATACATCAAGGACGGCGACCAGGTCGCAGTGTCTGTCCGCGAATATCCTCAGCGGACCTTTGCGGGAACCATCACGCGCCATCCCGATGCGCTCAATGGCGACACGCGCACCATGCTGGTGGAAGTCGATCTCGGCAACAATGATGGCGCGCTGTTGCCGGGCATGTATGCAATGGTCGCGTTCGCGATTTCCTCTACTTCGGGTGCGCCGATGGTTCCCGATGACGCGCTGGTTTTTCACGGCGGGAAGGTTTTCGTGCCGGTGGTGCGCGATCGCAAGATGCACCTGGCCGAAGCGACGCTCGGATACGATGACGGCGTCAACGTGGAAGTGACCAGCGGCATCAACGATAACGATATCGTCGCGATCAACGTCGGCCAGGCGGCGCATGAGGGCGAGATCGTGCAGCCTGTAATGCAGAACGTTGCGCGCGCGGCCGAAGACTAGGCCGATCGGACTCCGTCACTTCTTTTTGAGCGATCCAAACACCGTCAGGCGCTTTTGCGAGCCGACGAAGACGCGGCCATTCGCGACCGTCGGAACCGAGAACTTCACGTAGCCGGTCATCGCGTCGCGCTCTCGTTTCTCGGTGCTGATGTAGAGCTGATTGGCGAGGTTGGTCGCATCGAAGGCGTATAGCGCCGCCACGGTCTGATTCGCAATCGCCCATACAATCCCATCCTGCGAGCCGTTGGCAGAGATCACCGGCGTCGCGCCCGGATATTGAAAGAACGTGCTGGTTTCGCTGGTGGGCGAGGTCGAGAGTTGTCCGTTGCTAAGGCTAAACGCCTTCAGGTTGTCGAACTCGCCTCCGATATAAACCGTGCCGTTGAAATATGCGGGAGTGGAAAACACCGACGGCATCTGTCCCATGATCGATTGCACGATCTGACTGTTGTCAGTCGCGTTGAAGTGGCCCATGTTGTCGCAATCGACCAGGTAGAGCGTTCCTTCCTTGCCGCCGGTAACCGCCAGATGGATCGGCCCGGTGGATTGATCGGGCAGCTCAATGACCCCGCCCGAACCCAGATCGAGATCCATTTGCGCCAGTGCGAACTGGTCGAATGGGGTAAAGTAATCGATGACATCGAGGTTCGAAGTATCCGTAGGTCCGAGTTTCACCAGGCTGTCGCCATAATCGAGGCCGCCCTCGTCCTCATCGAAAGTGCCGTTGCCGGTCGCGACAAGCAGATTGCCGTCGGAATCGATCACCGGCGCTCCGCCCGCCATCCAGATGCCGCCCAGCGATCCGTTCGGAGTGTCGATGAACGAACTTACCTGCTCGAGCGTCGATGCGTCGTAGCCGAGTATCCATCCGTGATACTGGCCGTTGTCGCCATGCGATGCGAACGGGAGGTAGACGACGCCGTTACTCAGCGCGAGGCCCGAGCGCTGATTGGCGATATGAGCATCGAACGTGATGGAGCCGTTGTGGTTGGCGTCGCCGGTGCCGGGTGCGCTTGCTGCTATCACGACCGGGCCGCCGAACTTTTCAGCGCCGGTCGCAAGGTCAAGTGCGTGCAAGCGATAGACGAAGTTTGGGTTCTCGAAGGTTTTGGCCGCGACGTAGAGAGTGTTTGATACCGGATCGATCACGGGAGTTCCCGTGATGCCGATTTCCGGGACGATATCGGTGGATCCAACCTGCGCCCAAGTGACCGTCGAGACTCGCGGTTTCTTGCTGAGAAAGCTGACGTGCCAGAATGGCGCGACTCGCGCGCCGCCGGCGTCAAACGCGTAGACGCTGTCATGCTCAGTCGCAACGTAAACCACCTCGGTCGCGCCGACATGCGGAATTTGTATCCCATTTACATACAACGGTTCCGCATACACGTATCCATCGACGGTTCGCGAAAACAACTTGCCGAAGGTGGTGGAGTTAACGTTGGTCGGTGTCAGGATGGTCTCGCCCAGGTTCTGACCATCGCGCGCGTTATCATAGTGATAGGTGAGGGCGCCGGATATCGGCGTGGCATCGGCGACCCGGCAAAATGTTAGCAGGCAAGCCACCGCGATTGCCGCGGATCCCCCGAGCTTGACCATTGCCGCTAAGCTATCTGCGTGATTTTATCGAGGCAATCGTCAAATCGCGGCGAAACTCCGATTATTCGTGCTCCACGGTGGCGAATTACGAATTGCGTCGAGCACCTGCTCCGGCTCCTCGACTACCGACCACATCGCGCGATGACGCTCGTCCATGAAGCGATAGTCGACCGAGCGCTCCAGCATCTCGAGCATCGGCGCGTAATAGCGATTCGTGTTGACGATGATGATCGGACCGACATACAAGCCGAGCCGCTTGAAACTCATCGCTTCGAAGAGTTCTTCCCAAGTGCCGCATGCGCCTGGCAGCGCGACGACCGCATCGACCTCCTGTATCATGAGCCGCTTTCGCTCGTGCATGTCGTTGACGAGAATCAACTCGCTGAGCCGTTTGTGCCCCCATTCGACCTCGTCCATGAAGCGCGGGAGTACGCCGATGACGCGGCCACCCTCGGCCAGCGCGCCATCGGCGAGCGCCCCCATCGAACCGGATTTGCCACCGCCATACACGATGGTGACGCGATTGCGTGCGAGGATCGCACCGAGGCGCGCCGCCGATTCGTGATAGACCTGATCGCACTGCCGGCTTGACGCGCAGTAGACGCAGACTCGATTGATCGCCATATGGGTGAGGCTATCGAATGCCTCGCGGCGCTGCCATCATCCTGAGTTTCGCGCTCACGAGTGTGGACCAATCGTCTTATGCAGCAGCTCCAGCGTTCGTGCGCGCGCGAGTTTCGATGCTTCGGGATTGAACGACGCGCGCTTGGTGCAATTGAAGCCGTGCTCCGCGCCCTCGTAGACGAACATCTCGGCATCCTTGCGGCCTTCGAATGCGGCGCGAACCTTGTCCCACACCGCGGGAGGAATCGCGGCATCCTTCGCGCCGAAGTGAAACTGAATCGGACATTCCACCGCGCCCGCCTCGCCGATAAACGTGTCGATACCGCCGCCGTAGTAGCATGAGGCCGCTGAGACATCGGTGCGCGCCGCCGTCAGATATGCTATCAGGCCGCCGAAGCAGTAGCCGACCACAGCGACCTTGCCATCGCATTCGGGCATCGCGCGCAACGTCTTGATGGTCGATTCGATATCGCGCACGCCGAGGTCGAGGTTGAACTTCGGGCGGTAGGCGCGCGCCTTCTGCACGTCTTCCGGCGTATAGCCGAGCCGCACATTCGGTTCGATACGCCAAAACATGTC
>DATGKG010000426.1:0-3131 GCA_035294805.1 Binataceae bacterium (SeqCode)
AGGTTGTCCTGCACGGTAGCCTTCAGCCCCGTTGCAGCTTCGGGAATCAGTCGCATACGGCCGTTAAAGAGCTGCTGGCCTTCGGAAAAGCGGAAACCGTTGTAAAGATTCTCGGTGATGCGCTGCTCGATGCGGCGCTGCCACATGCGCGCCTCGGCGCGATCCTCGGCATTGCTGCCGATCAGCGGCGGATTCGGATGCTTCTCCTCCAAATATTCCCAAATCGCGACCGTCTCGCCGATACACTTGCCGTTGTCGAGTTCGAGCGCCGGAAGCTGCCCGCCCGGATTGCGATCGGTATACGGAGGCCGGCGGTTCTCGCCCTTCATCAGGTCGACATCTTTGCGTGGAATATCGATCCCTTTCTCGGCCAGGAACATGCGCATCGCACGCGGATTGGGTCCAAATGAATCGTATAGCTGCATGATGATCCTCTTTATGTCCGCAAGAGGCGGCGGCTGAAATATACAATAGGAATCGTAACATCGGGTAACGTGCGAGCGACCGAAGTTCTCGAGCCTTGTTGCCTATGCCATCCGGCGTATGTAGGAATTTGCTATGCGATTTTGTCCGCACTGCGGCGCGCCATTGATGGCGGGCGCGAAATTCTGTGTCGAATGCGGTAAGGCGGTTACCGATGCTGCCGCTGCTACTTCATCCACGGCCGCCGCGGCGAGCGCGAAGAAGGAAACGCCGCCCAAGCCGCCCTCCACTTCGGCGGTCCAGCTCACCACCGCGTTCATCGTGGTGTTCCTTTCGATCACGATCCTCGGACTCGGCGCAGCCGCCTATCTATATCTGCGTCCGGTTGCGGAGTCGCAGCGGCAAATGGCCGCCGCGCAGCCGCCGGCGCAAGCGGATCAGGGCGCGCCGCCGGATCAGACCGCCTCAACCGGAGGGTCTACCTCGCAAAGCGATGCGCAGTTGCCCCCCGGACATCCGAAGATCGAATTGCCGACCGAGGCGCGCACCTTCATCGACAAGGTCGAGAAACAAGCCAACGAGCATCCCAAGGATATCGATGCATGGGTGAAGCTCGGCACCGTCACCATGCGCGCCGCATTGTTCGATAATTCCTACTATCAGAAGGCCTCGAGCGCGTATGCGCACGTGCTGAAGCTCGACCCGGAAAACTCCGACGCGCTGCGCGGCATCGGCGATATCGATTACGACCAGCAGCACTATGATGAAGCGGCGGCGGCGTACGAGCACTACCTGAAACACAATCCGAAGGACCCGGAGGTCATCACCGACCTCGGCACGATGTACCTCTACACCAACAATGCCGACCAGGCGATCGTGCAATACAAAAAGGCGATCGCGATAAAGCCGGACCTCTATCAGCCCTACTACAATCTGGGCGTCGCGTACGGCGAGCAGGGCGACAAGGGCGATTCGGCGATCGCGTTCACCAAGGCGATTGCGCTCGCGCCGGACGACGATCGGAAAAACCAGGCGAAGCAGGCATTCGCGAAGTACACCGGCATGTCGGCCGACCAGGCGAGCAAAGTCGCGTCGACGCTGCCCGCGCCAAAGGTCGCATCGGCGGCCGGCGATACCGCCTCGAAGCCGGCCGGCACGTTTCATTCGGCTTTCGAAGATATGATTCGCAACATCCCGTTCGCCGGGCCGAAGGTCAGCGCGGTCAACTGGCCGGAGAATCATAAGGCCACCGTGATGATGGATCATTTCCCGATGGATCAGATGCCGCCCTTTGCGAAAGACAAGTTCCTCGGCGATTTGAAGGCGGGGATCGATTCGGCCAAGACCGCGCATCATGTGACCGCGCCCATCGAGGTCGATATCGTCGACGCGCAAAGCGGCCGCGTGATGCAATCGGTCACGCAATAGCGAGGCAACCGTGGATCCATCGACAGCGCAGCGACTCGCGAAAATCAAATCGCTTCAGACCATCGTGCTTACCCACTACGGGCGCAAATCCGGCAAGCCCTACGATGTCGTGATCTGGTTCGTGATCGAAGGCGAGCGGATGTTCCTCGGGACCGCGAACAAGAGCCGCAACTGGGTGCGCAACGTGATGGCGAAACCCAACGTCGTCATCAAGGCGGGCGGCGAGAATTTCATCGCGACGGTGCGCGAGATCGCGGAGCCATCGCTACAAGAACACGTGATGGGTCTGGTGCAATCGAAGTACTGGTACGCGGCGCCGATCATGATCGTTGGCCGAATGTTGCAAAATTTCGGCATCATAACGGCAAACACCGGCGCCTTCGAAGTGTTCCCGCAGTAGGAAGCCGACACTAGGTCGGGTCGCCGCCTTCCGCGACGCACTTGAGGCTTTCCAACCAGACCTGATGCCCCTTCAGCAGCATCGGGCGCAGATACCATGACCCGAGCGCGCCGAGGATCCCGTTCTGGCATTCCTCCGTGATGACGTGGCATCCGGCACCCGACGACTCCAGCATCCATCCGTGATAGACGGGCAGAAGCCCCTTGCCGTCCCATCCAAGCTCGTGCGGCTCATCGAAGACGAGGACCGTGCTGTTCACCGTCGCGCCGAAAGTCTTCCATATGAAGTTGGTGCCGAGCACGAGGTCGGGTCCGGGCGCATTCTGGAAGCGGACGCTGGCGCTATTATTGTACCATGCCGGCCAGTTGGCCGCGCGGATGAGCCATCGCCATACGCGCTCGGGCGGCGCCGCGATAGTGATTTCGTTCCGCGCATAGACGCGGGAATTTTCCGGCTCGAACCCCTTCGGCCATTTCATGGTGCGCTAGGTTAACGATGCGCCGTAGAGTGCGCCATCACCCTTGGGCGACGGTTCACCGCCGATCGAAATGTGCTAGTGTTCGGACATGGCGCCTCACGCGAGAGGCGCCATCGTTCGTTTTGGAAGTGACGATCGTCGAAGATGCAAAATCGCAAAAACAAACCCATTAAATGCAGTGAAATCAAGGTTTTTTTCCTGCGACCTACGCGCGACCGCAAGTGGTGGCAATCGGCTCGGAGTGCGTTTCATTCCAAACGTCGAGGTTCTTCGGCTGCGCGCTTCGCGCTTACCTCAGAATGACAACAAAAAAGAAAATCGCAAGAACAAACCCATTACGAAATTTGTTAATGAAATCAATTGCTTAGAGAGATACCGCGCGAAGGTACTATCGACAGAGTG
>DATGKG010000427.1:0-7885 GCA_035294805.1 Binataceae bacterium (SeqCode)
TTCGGTGAAGCGGCGATTGGCTTCCATCACCTTGGCGGGATCGGAATCCTTGAGCGACACGACAAAGCGATCGAAGCCGAACTCCTCCATCAGCTCGCAATGATAGGCTGCCGACTCGACGATCGCCTTGAGCTGATCGCCCGGATATTTTTCGAGGAACGAAGGCGCAACGGAACCGCAGTTGACGCCGATACGAATCGCTACGTCGTGGTCGCGCGCGACGTCGACCAGCCATCGCACCTTTTCGGGCACCGTCTTGCGCTTGTCAATGTGATGCAAATGGCCGGGGTTGTAACGGATCTTGTCGACATGAGGCGCGACCTTATCAGCGACCTTGTAATTTTCCTGGAGGTCGACCGATAGCACGACGCCTTTGGTCTGCGCGCGGATCTCTTTCAGCGCAGCCGCGTCTTTTTCGTTATCGACCGCGATCCGAACGATGCCCGCACCGGCGTTGGCGAGCTGATGCGCCTGCTTGATGGTCTCGTCGATATCGGTGGTGCGTGTCGCGCACATCGATTGCACGACGATGGGCGCATCGCCACCGACCTTGGTGCCGCCGATATCGATCTTGCGAGTCTTACGAAGCTGCATTAATGCTGGTGCCCCTCCGCGATTTGCATCGCCAACGCGCCGTGACTGAATGCCGCTCCCGCGCGCATCGCTGCCGCGACCCACACCGCCTCGGCGATTTCCTGATCGGTACATCCTTTCTCTTTGGCGCGATTGACGTGCGCGTCGATGCACCATGGACACTGCGTCACATGCGCGGCGGTGATCGCCATCAGCTCTTTGGTCTTGCTCGGGATCGCTCCGTCCTTGAAGACGGCCTGATCGAACTGGAGAAAGCCCTTCATCATGTCGGGTGCCATCTCGCGAAGTTTCTTGTACTGTTTCGCGCCGTCCTTGACGCCTAGATAATCGCCCATCGTATTTTCTCCGCTGGCCGAGCGGGCCGCCACGAATTCAGAAAATTGTTGGTGACGAGATCGCCAAAACTATATCAAAACACGGAACCCGCCACAGCGATCTCACGATCAGAGCGCGACGAGTTGAATGCTTTGGCTCACCATCCAGAGGTTTCGCGAAGGTTAATTTTCAGTGAAAATACCCGCAACTCACACTTATGTATTTTCATGCGTACGCGTAGCCCGTAAACTCTGCGATGAATCGGAAATGCGACCACCGGCCCCGTACTCGAGCGATTCGAGTTTTCAGCCACTGCGAGAGGGACAGAATGATGCCGACGTCTGGAACAAGCGTTCAGAATCGAGGGACGCCAAGGTCGCAATCGCAGTTGCCATTGCCATTTAAGATTTGTCAAGTTGGCTATTCTGACGCGTCATCGCTTGCAAGCGATCTTAGACCTGATTATTCTCCCCAAGCCGACCATTTACATTAGACAAATAAAGTGAAATGGTTCGGCCAAACTAATGGACTCGCAGCACGATTTGTGACCGCGATACGGCCCCGACCGCGGCTGGTTCGCAAGGAAGGAGCTGAGCGATGTTGGATGCTCAGGTTAGTAATAAAGTTACCGATCAACGGCCGTTTCCGGACGTCATCCTCAAAAGCCAATTCTTTGACACCATTGGAAAGCGCGCCCTGACCAGCGAACAGCGCCTGATGCTTGCGGTGTTGGCCGACGCCATCAACCTCGTACAAGACGGCTATCGTTCCGTCAGTCCGCGCAAGCGCAGCTCATTCAGCGAGGCGAAGAACTGGATTTTTCAATCCGGCGTGCGATGCCCGCTCTCATTCGAGAACGTATGCGATGCGCTCGCGATCGATGCCGAGGCGTTGCGCTGGCGCGTCGCCGCGCTCATCTCGGGCAATCCCGATGCGATGCCCGCGCCATTGCGCCTGCGGCTGAAGGAAGCGAGCCGGGTGCAGCGTCTGACGGTAAATCGAGTGCGTCGGCGCGAGCCGCGCCGCGCAAGGCTGCGTCTAGCCCAGACCTCGCGCTGACGACGTCGAACTTCTTCGACAGAACCTCGCGACGGCGAATGCCTCGCGAGGTTCTTTTTATTTCCGAACCCTGCTACCAGATTTCTTTTCGGTGCCCCTTCCCAAGGGGAAGGGGCCAGGGGTTTAGGTATGCCTGAAACCATCGATATTAAGAATTTGCGACCGTTGAGCGGAATCAAAGTTGTTGAACTCGCGATGTGGGTGGCGGGGCCATCGTGCAGCGCGGTGCTGGGAGACTGGGGCGCCGACGTCGTCAAGCTTGAGGATCCCAAGGGGGGCGATCCAATTCGCGGCGCGATCACCACCCGCGCGATGACTTCCACGCGCGTGGTGCCGCCCTACGAACTCGACAATCGCAACAAGCGCTCGGTGACCGTCGACCTGCGGCGTGCCGAGGGCGTTGAGTTCGCGATGCGCCTCATCGAACACGCCGACGTCTTCATCACCAGCCTGCGCGTCGACACGCTTGGGCTGAGGAAGCTCGACTACACCTCGCTCTCGGCGCGCAACCCGCGCCTCGTGTATGCGTCGCTCAATGGCTATGGGCATCGCGGGCCGGATCGCAATCGTCCCGCATTCGACTATGCAGCGGCGTGGGCGCGCTCCGGCATCATGCATACGGTGGCGGAGCCGGGCACTGCACCTCCCGCGCAGCGTCCCGGGATGATCGATCATGCGGCGGGACTCGGGCTGGCGGGTGCGATCTCGGCCGCGCTCCTGCAACGCGTGCGCACCGGACGCGGATGCGAGGTTAACATTTCGCTGTTTCAGATGGGCCTATGGATGAACGCGGCGGACCTGACCATCGGGCTCATCACCGGCAAGCCACCCGAGCAGGAGAGCCGCCGCGAGCGCACCAATCCGATGTGGAATTCGTATCAGTGCAAAGATGGCGCGTGGATCTATTTCGTGATGATCCAGAGCGACAAGCATTGGGGCGATTTCTGCGCCGCGCTTGGACACGCCGAATGGAAGGACGATTCGCTTTTCAAAGACTTCTTCGCGAGGCGCAAGAACAGCCGCGAGATGACGCGCCTGATCGATGAGACGATCGCATCGCGGACGCGCGCGGAGTGGGCGCCGATATTCGATCATTACAAACTGATTTGGGCGCCGGTCCAGACTGAAGACGAAGTGCTGCGCGATGCGCAGGCCGAGGCGGTCGGAGCATTCGTGGACATCGAGCATCCGAACATTCCCGGATGCCGCATCATCAATAGTCCGGTCGAGTTCGGCAGCGATGGGCATCAGCCGTATCGCCACGCGCCGGAGTTGGGCGCGCATACGGAGGAAGTCGCGCTGGAGGCCGGCCTGACGTGGGAGGAAATCGGCAAGCTGAAGGAGGCGGGCATCATCGGGTAGCCGCGGGGTGCTGCCTAATCCGTAATCAGTCGAAAAAATAAGCATCCATAAGCACTTTTTGGGCGAAGATCATCGCAAATTGACCTGACTCACGAGGGGCCAATAAAATCTATCCATCCGACCGGAGGTTCCTTCCAGCCGTGCGAATGGTAGTTCCGCCTGTAGCTTTTCGTCGAGAAATCGACCGCAACCTATCCGATTTTTTTCGGACCCATCGTCCGATGTCTTTCAAACGCGCCGTCTCGGGTTTTTGCCGTTACTACCGCATCAGTCTGCCGCGCATCGAATGGTACGAGTACATCGATTACGGCAAGACCGCGGGCAAGACTTACGAGGACGGCCGCATCCATCTCATCCACCCGGAGAACTGGAAGCGATGCCGCATCCACAAGAGCGAGCGCATGTGGATCCAGACCCTTTATCATGAGATGGGGCACTTTCTGTTCTGGACCGATGCCGAGCGCAAGGCCGATGCCTTCCAGCGCCGGATGGTGCTCGGGTTACGAGCACAGGCGCGCCGAGCGGCTAAGCCTACGCGCGCATCTCGCCGCGGGCTTCCGACGCGTCGGGCTGCTGCGCGAGGACGTGTAGATATAGTGACCGCGCAGGGACGTCGCAGTCCGCGCAGCATCCGCGCCACCGCGCGTCGCAAGCGAAGTCGTCCGGCCTCGCGAGCGCGCCGCGCCTGATCTTCAGATGGACGTGCTAAGCTAGCGGCGATGGCGAACAAGCCAAACGTCGAAAATCGATGGTGGGTCGAGACGACCCTCAAGAAGCCGCGCAAGCAGCAGAAGTCCGAAGAGGAGATGCCGCAGCTTCCGGTCGCGATGACCTTCTATACCGTCGCGCGCGACTACGATCAGGATCGCGCCAAGGACGACCTGACCGACAACAACCTGCGCATCGCGCGCGCAGCCAATCCTCCGCAGGGCGATTGGGTCTACGTGCCGTTCACGGAAGAGCATTTTCCCCCAAATAGCATCAAGCGCGTGAAGGATGAATTCAGGTTGCCGCGCGAGGCCCGCGGCATCGTTATCGATCATGGGCGCCTGGTCCGGCTGCTGATCTGCGGCCCCGAACTCGAGGACTGGATGCTCGACATCACGCTGAGCGATGAGCCCTCGGTCGACGTGTACGTATGGGGCACGATGTATCGTGAGCGGCTGTTCCGCCGCGCCGAGGAAGCATTGCGGCAGGCGCGCCGATGGGCGATCAATTTGTTGCAGTATCCACCGACTCGCGACGAGCCATTTCGCGGCGCGCTGCTATAACCATAAGGAATGCGCACGCTCCCGGTCGTCTTCGCCCTGGCTTCAACCCTGACATTTGCGCATTTGGCCGCCGCAGCCGTCATGGCTTGTCCATCGTCGATTTCGTCCTGCGGATGCACCATCGTTTCGAGCGGATACTATGAACTCGCATCTGACCTATCCGTGACGAGTGCCAGCTCCGATTGCATCGACATCAGAGCTGCGAATGTAAATCTATGGCTCGATGGCCATTCGATTACCGGAATGGGCGGCGGCATCGGGCTGCATCTTCTGCGCAGCGCGAGTAACGCATTCGTCGAGGGACTCGATTTGAGTTCGGGCGCGTTCGCCTCCATCGGCTCGTTTACGAACGGCATCCAGGACGATGCGTCGGCCGCCGTCATCGCGCATACGAATGTTAGCTACAACTCCAACGTGGGCATCCTCCTCAATCATGCGAATGGCTCGCTCGTCTCCGATTTTTCCGCGGAGAGCAATGCGTATGGAGTTGAACTGGATGCGTCCACGCTATGCTCGATTCAGCGGGTGACTCTCGACAGCAATAGCGTCTATGGACTGTGGCTGCTCAGCTCAAGCCGCAACATCGTGAACTTCTTCGAGGCGCAGGACAACACCGTCGCGGGTATTTATGTGGGATGTCAGGCGACGGCCGGCCCGGTCGGTGGCCGATGCGCGCCGAGCAACAGAAATCATATCTACGATGGACCGCAAGTCGGTCCCGCGGCTGCATCGCAAGGCTACGGCGTCGCGATCGATAGCGGTAGTAGCGGCAACGTCCTCGCGGGAATTTATGGCAGCGGGGACGCGACCGACGACCTCGATGATCAGAACGCGGGCTGCGGCAGCAATGTATGGTTTAACAATATCGGATCGCGCAATGCCTCGTGCATTCATTAGAAATATTGGCGACCAGGCACCGGTTCCTATCATCGCAGAACCGGGGTACCGGCCCTGACGGCATAGCTATCGACCCCTAGTCGAGATCGAATGGAACTACTTTGCCCTTCATCAGGCCGCGGCCGGCGCGAGTGCGGCGCGCCTTGATCTGATCGATTAGGCCGCGCTCGTCGCTCACCGCATCCTCGAGCAGCGTCGTGACACATCCGACCGAGCCGGCCGAATGCGAATCGGAGCCGGCGACCTCGGCCTTGCCGATGATGCGCGCGACCTTCAACGCGAACTGGTTCTCGTCCTCGGAGCACGCGCCGTTGAGAACCTCGATCGCATCTACCATCGTGAAGATGGGCAGCTTGGCGGCGCGCTCCGGATGGTTCTCATCGATCGGCTCGTGATCGGGATTGATGAATGAAAAGCGCGGGTCGAGCTTGTAGCGGAACGGATGATTCGCGATGAGGATGCCGCCCTCGGCGTCGACTACTTTGCGCAGCTCGCTGAGCTTGTAGATGCCGCCGACATAGCGCGAAAGCCCGAACACGCCGATATGGCCCATGTCGGTGGTCACTTCCATTCCGCGTAGAAACTTCGGTCCGTGATTGTCGAGCAGCTCCGGCATCTCGCGGAATTCCCACATCGTATCGTGCTCGGTGATACATACCGCGCCGATACCGAGATCCTTGGCGCGTGCGATCAGGTCTTTGGGCGCAAGGTTGGAGTCGGAGCTGCCCCGATTGGTGTGGAGATGAAGGTCGACGGTGAAGTAGGGCCCGGCATTGCGGTGCCCGCTTCGAGAGTCAGGCATTGACGAGCTCTACTTCGGAGGTGTGGACGACAACGTGATCGTCTTCATCTTGTCGCCCTTCTGAATCTGATCGACCACGTCCATGCCTGAAATCACGCCGCCGAAGATCGTGTAATCGCCATCCAGACCCGGTTGTGGCTCCAGACAGATGTAGAACTGGCTGCCGCTGCTGGCGCGCTGCGGATTGACCTGATCGCCGGTGCGCGCGGTGGCGACAGTGCCGCGCAGATGGTGTTCATTCTTGTCGATTTCAGCCGGCACCGTGTAGCCCGGGCCGCCGGTTCCGGTGCCATCGGGATCGCCGCCCTGCACCACGAAGTCGGGGACCACACGATGAAACGTCAGTCCGTTGTAGAAACCTTTTTTGGTCAGAGTTTCGAAATTATCCACGGTCTTGGGCGCGACCTTCGGGTAAAGCTCGATCACTACCTTGCCGCGGTCGGTATCGATAATCGCGTAATGGCCGGTGTTGCGCACGGGAACTCCATCGAGTTTGGCTTGACATGAGGAAGCCGCCGCGACGATAAGCGCAACCGCGACAGCGAGACATAGTGACGGTGTTTTTCTATTCATCGTTATGCCGCAGCGGTCGCGGCCTTCATTGAACTATGCGAGCGCGCCGACTTGCGCAAGTCCTGAAGCATCATGCGCCGGTGATCGGTTTCTCCGGTTCGCCTGCGCAGTAGGCGCATCGGCATAGCGAGCGGAGATCGGCAGCGGTGTAGAGCGTCTCATGCCCATCGACCCACGCGATGAAGACGCCGTTTTCGCCGAGCCGCGAGAACTGGCGCACACGCTGGCCTGCCTCAGGAATGGTGCCTTTGACGTAGCCCTTGCATACGTTGCACGGGCACGCGCGCCGCAGATTTTCCAGCGGGAAGATGCTGTCGTGGCCATCGTTCCACACGATCCCGATCGCATAGCGACCGACTTCCTGCAGCGTTTTGATGACCGGTCTCTTTGACTTCAGAATCGGCATTGTGAAGTCAAATATAACATCTGGGAGCGCCGTTCGCTGCGTTGCGGTGTCCTGAACGCTCCAATGAAGCTCGCATTAAAAACTCCCATAAAAATCGTTCTGGTTAGAGCATCGCTATCAATTGTGCTTTCCATCCCCGAAAGAGCGTTGCAGCGCTACGAGATCTGTTCGCTCAAACGTTTTACGAAATCGGTTCGACCGCGATAGACTCGCGGTCGAACTCGCCAGACGAACGAGGATGGAGGCCGAAAGTGGCTACCAAGAAAGTTGTGGTTCTCCCCGGAGACGACGCGGCGCCGGAAGCGGTCGGCGCGACTATGGATGTCCTGCGCGCGATGAAACTCGACATCGAATACATCGAGTTTCCCACCGGCGAGCATTGGGTGCGCAAGGAGACCGAGGCCAAAGCGCGCGAGGCGATCGATCACTCCGACTCGACGCTGTTCGGTTCCACCTCGGGCAAGACTACCTCGATCACGTATCTGCGCTGGGGCAAGCAGACGTTCGCGAACGTTCGTCCATGCCGCTATCTGAAGGGCTTTCGCAGTCCGCTGAAAAATCCAGACGGCATCGACTACGTTATCGTGCGCGAGAATCTCGAGGATG
>DATGKG010000428.1:0-10843 GCA_035294805.1 Binataceae bacterium (SeqCode)
CGCGTGCAAGCGAAGTGGCGAGCCCAAGACGATTTTCTTCAACCTCTCGGGCCACGGCAATTTCGACATGGCGGCGTACGACAGCTATCTGAGCGGCAAGCTGGAGGATTCCGCATACCCGGCGCATGCGATCGATGAGGCGCTCGCGGAATTGCCGAAGATCAACGCGCGCCATGCTTAAGCCCTACACTGCCGTCGGCCTGATTCCGGTCGTGCGAGGAATTCGCAAGCGCGAGGACATCGCGGTCAATCTGGAAAATCTGCGCCATCTGTCGAAGGCGGCGGCGTGGCTGTCGAGTCTGTCGCTGCCGGTGCGCCTGATCGCGCTGCCCGAAGGCGCGTTGCAAGGTTTCAACGATGAGGTCCTCGACCTCGACCACGTCGAGTTCGCGCGCACCTGCGCCATCGATATTCCTGGCCCCGAGACCGACGCGCTCGGCGCCATCGCGCGCGAATACAATTCCTACGTCATGGCGCAAGCCAAGGCGCATCATCCGGATTGGCCAAATTCCAAAGACCGATTTTTCAACGTCGGCTTCATCCTCGATCCGATGGGCGAGGTCATCCTGAAGCATTACAAGGTTTCGCCGCTGTTTCCGGTCGAGCATTCGGTCTGTCCGCACGACATCTATGACTGGTGGATCGAAAAATACGGCCGCACGCTCGACGCGTTCTGGCCGGTAGTCGATACCGATATCGGGCGCCTCGGCATCATGATGGCGAATGAGGGCTCGTATCCTGAGAACGCGCGCGCTCTCGCGATGAACGGCGCGGAGGTCGTGTATCGCGGCTCGTATCCGCATCCAGCGACCGGCAACGGCTATTTCGAAATTCAGAGCCGCGCCCGCGCGCTGGATAACAATATGTACGTAATTGCGCCTAACCTTGGCGCCTATGCGATCGCGGCCGGCGACGAACCCATCGACACCTTCGGTGGGAATTCTTTCGTGATCGACTATCGGGGGCAAATCGTCGGACGCCAGGATTACGGCGGCGTCGCGACCTATGTTGCCGGGGTCATCGATGTCGAGGCGCTACGGCATCATCGCCAGAGCGCCGGATGGGACAACTGGATGAAGGACCTACGCACCGAGCTCTATCAGCTTCTGTACGAGGATCCGATTTATCCGAAAAATCTTTACCTCGATCGCGCGCCGATGAAGCATCGCGAATATCGCGAGCAGGTGATCGACAAGCAGATCGCGCTGATGCATCAGCGCGGCATCTGGAAGAAGTCTTCCTACGATTGAATTCAGTCGAGGTTGAGAATCTCAGTAAGATTGGCGCATTGCCGATGCACGTCAAATTTCTCGGCATGCGATTGGATGCTGTACAGGATCGACACGGGACGCCCATCGTTGCCCATCGCGAACGGAACCAGCTGCCCATCGCTTCGCGCGGTCGTACCGGGAGCGGCGGGCGAGAGATTCAGCTTACGCATCGAGGCGGCCAGACTATCGACATCGCGCTCCAGTTCGCGAAACAACAAGATCCCACTTTCGGTAAACCTCGCATGGCGGCGTAATTGCGCGATTCCAATTTTGAGTTGGAGTACCGCGCGGACGGCCTGATCCTCGACGTACTGCCGCTGTATGCCGGTGGTTTCGCCGCTCGCGCAGGCCGCATGCCAGAATTTGCCGACGCCAACATACACGTAGACCGCGTGCAACAGACCGCTCAGCGGGCGCAAGTCGTCTCGCCATGGAGAATAGAACTCGCTGCGCTCGGCGGTTTCCCTGACGTCCTGCAGAATCTCGCCGCCATCGAGGATGAAGAACAGGCGGTTATGCAGGAGCTCATGTATCAGCCCGTCGGCAATCCAGTAGGGGTGCCTGACCGCGCTTAGAATGAACGCGCCCGGCACGTCGGAAAAACTGACATTCGAGTATTCGTCGGCCCCGGGCGGTTTGAACGCGATCACCTGCACCAGTTCGCGCATATGCTCAAGGGTTGCGGGCTGATGCCGCTCGATCAGCGCCAGAGCTTCTCTCAACAGCTCAGTCTGTTGCACCTGATAATTTTCCGATAGACCGCGAAAGCCGCGGGCCGCATCGAGGCCGGGGAGATTGAAGGTTTCCGGTTTGAGCTTGATCTCGAGGTCTTGGTCGCGGAGAAGGGGACACTCAACCAGACGCGGTCGATCAGAATCCGAAACTGCGGCCCCCGCGCGCAGCTGGAGCGATTTTCCGTTGTGAACCACCTCCAACATCCTGCCATTCGATCCAACTACCTCGATCGAGCCCTGTCCCAGCATCGATAAACTGGTTCCCGGAATCGAAAACGGAAGCTCGGTGCGCAGTGGACGATCGAAACGCCGATGGGTGCCCGAAATCAGGTCCAATGCGATGATGCACTTCTTGAACTCCTCCAGATGAAGCGCGAGCGCGCGATGCGGTTCGTCGGTACCGAGGCCGGCGCAGTAGGCCTTGAGTACGTCCGGCAGCGGCTCGGGGTTGAGGCACCATCCCGTCAGTTCGTAGGCAAGACGTGTCCAGAAATAAGAAAACGGATCTTCCCAAATGGTGGTGAAGGTTTCAGAAGGCGCGGCCGCGAGGCAGGTATAGAGCGCGAGAAACTCATCCTCACCTCCGTTGAGTGGACGGCGTAGATGAAGCGCGCGCTCGACCGCCATCAGTGCGGTGGCGGTTTTTTCATATCTCTGCTGGTAGGGGCCGGTGTCGGTCCAAAGAATTTCGTGAGCGTCCATCGACTAGCAAACCGGCCGCGATGGTCGGAAGCATTAGGCCATGTGGGCCTTGCCCGACGCGATGAAACGCCGTCTCCGCGACGGCTTATTGCCCGGCTTGCCGGGAACTTCGGTCAATTCGGCCAGCATCGATTCCAATTTGCCCGCCGAGTCCCGCTTGAGCTTCTCCAGAATGATCGGACTTCTCTTTTTGGTCATCGTATCCCTTCCCTCGCTGCGCAACGCAACCTACCCGATCGGCGAATCGCGAACCAAGGCACAGATGCGTGAGGCTTGCTACTCAAGCCGAATCTTCGGAGCCGCGGTAACCTTCCCCGACGCTGAGAATCGCCTGCTCCAGGGGCTTTTCCGCCCCGGAAGGCGATTTGACGCGCCTTCCCTGCCGCACAACTCCTCGACCATCGATTTCAGGTGGGAAGCCGCACCAGTGGTGAGTTTATCCAATTCGATAAGATTTCTTTTTCTTGCCATGGGCCTCAATCCTGCTGTGTTTCTATGTCTCCGATTGTAGAAATGTCAATAAGTGAGTGTGAACATATTTGGCTTGTGTAGGGAATGCTGACCACGTTTGTGTCGATCAAGCATACAATCCGAATCGCGCGGAGCTATGCGCGCCTGACTCGCTCTCAATACTGGGACAAGGACGCGCTCGAGATTCATGCTCAGCGCCGCATTGAAGAGACACTTCGCGCGGCCGCGCAAATCCCCTTTTATCGCGAAAGATTAGCCGGTAAGTCATTCGAACTTTCCAGCTATCCGATACTGAAGAGATCCGACATTCCGGTCCTCAATGCGTCGGCGCGGGAACTCATCGTCCCTAAGCGAAAGTTCTTTCATGACAATTCTTCCGGCTCGACCGGGATGCCGGTGGAATTCCTGTTCGACAACGCGCATCAAACCGGACGCTACGCGGCCAGGATTCGTTACTTGCGAGCGAACGGATGGCATCCGATGAAGCGCTGCGCATGGATCGTCGCTACCACGTCGGACGATGACGACAATCCCGACTCGGCATTGATGAAAAGTCGATTGCGCTTGCGCTCGAACTTCCTCCCGGTGATCTTCCGACCATTCGACGAACAAGTAGACGCTCTGCTTGCGGCAAGACCTGAGTTTCTCTACACGATGCCTTCGAATCTCGATGGGCTGTTGCAAGCCTTCGAGCGCCGCGCTCTGCGGCTCGACTGCTTGAAGCTAATCTTTACCGGCGCCGAGGTGCTGGAAGATTCACTTCGAGAGCGCGCGCGCCGTATCCTCGGCGTCGAAATCCGCGACAATTACGGATCCACCGAAGGCTTCATCGCATGGCAATGCCCCGCCGCAAGCTACCACATCAATGCCGAGCATATGTTCGTCGAAATCGTCGATGAGCGCGGCTTCCCGGTTTCATCGGGGCAGATGGGAAGGGTTCTTCTCACCACGCTGGAGAATCATCTGATGCCGCTGATTCGATACGAGATCGGCGACTACGCCATCGGCTCCGATGAGGTCTGCTCGTGCGGCCGATCGCTGCCGCTGATGGGCCGGATCATCGGACGCGGCATCAATCTGTTCCGCCTTCCTGATGGACGGCTCAAGTCGCCATGGCCGCTGGTCGGTCCGCTCAAGCGACGTGCCGAGCTTCACCAGTTCCAGATTGTGCAGGAGACGCATCATCACTACCTCGTGCGGTATGTTTCCGATCGCGAGCTCGATCACCCAGCGCAGGAGGCTATTCGCGTCAGCTTTGGCCGGATTCTCGATCTCGAAGTGACGATTGCGTTCCAGCGGATGGATTCCATCCCGCGAACTTCCGGCGCGAAGTTCATGACCGCGCTCTCCCTACTTCAGCGCTGAGAGCTTCTCTTTCAATCTGCGAACGTAGCGATTATTGATTCGATACCTTTTCACTAGACGGAGCCTATGATGATTTCTCTCAACGACTACAGCTCTTACGATGGCCTGGGACTTGCCGCGCTGGTCGCACGCAAGGAAGTCACGCCGAAGGAACTCCTCGAAGCGGCGCTGGCCGGCGTGGCGAAGGTCAATCCGAAGATCAATGCCGTCTTGCAGACGTTGCCTGAAATGGCGGCCGCGGAGATCGCCGCGCGCGCTCCCACCGGACCGTTCGCAGGCGTCCCCTTCGCGATCAAGGAACTCGTACTGCACGCGAAAAATGTGCGCCTCGATTCCGGATGCCGCCTCGCGCAGGGCGCGATGCCCGGGGCCGACACTGAGCTGATGGCGCGCTTCCGTCGCGCCGGCCTGGTGTTGATGGGCACCACGCAGACGCCCGAGCTCGGCTACAACCCGACCACGGAGACAGTGCTCCACGGCCCAGTGCACAATCCGTGGGACCTCGGGCGCAGTGCCGGAGGATCCAGTGGAGGCTCGGGCGCAGCGGTTGCCACGGGCATTCTGCCGATTGCGCATGCGAATGACGGCGGCGGCTCGATTCGCATTCCGGCCTCATGCAATGGCTTGGTCGGGCTGAAGCCGACACGGGATCGCACGCCGACCGGCCCCGACTATGCCGATCCGTTATGCGGTCTCGCGATCGAATTCGCGGTGACGCGCACCGTGCGCGATGCGGCCGCGCTTCTTGATGCGGTCGCAGGGCCCGACGTCGGAGCGCCATCGATGATTCCGCCTCCCACGCGTCCGTATGTGCAGGAGCTTGGCACGCCGGCAGGAAAACTGCGCATCGCGTGGACCACCACGCCGGCATCAGGCGAGAAAATCGACTCCGAATGCGTCAAGGCGGTGCACGAAACCGTGCGCACGCTCGAGGGCCTCGGCCATACGCTCATCGAAGGCGGACCGAAGTATGATTGGGACGCGTTCCTGGAGAACGTCCATCCGATTTGGGCCGCGTTCACCGCGCTTTCGGTCGATATCGCGGCGAAGACGAGCGGACGAAAGCCCAGCCTCGACAATCTCGAAGCGGTCACGCTCGCATGTTACGAGGACGGCAAGCGCATCACCGCGCTCGAACTTCTCTACGCGCAGGCGCACGGCAATATGCTCTCGCGCTCGGTCGGCACATTTTTCGAAAACGTCGATGCGCTGGTGACGCCGACTATCGCGCGGCCGCCCGTTCCGCTCGGCGAGATGAATCAGAACAAGAAGGGCATGACGGCGATGGAGTGGACGCGGCAAGTATTCGCGTACTGTCCCTTCACGCCACTCTTCAATACCACCGGCCAGCCCGCGATTTCGCTTCCTCTATATTGGACGCCCGCGGGACTTCCGATTGGAGTGCAGATCGTTGGTCGCTTCGCTGACGAAGCGACGCTGATCCGCCTCGCCTCGCAAATGGAGCAAGCGCGCCCATGGGCGAAACGCAAGCCGCCGGTCCATGTGAGCGCGTGACAAAGAGATGCGCGCGGACTGGAAAGCCCGCGCGCATCTCTCAAAACTATTGCGCCATGAAGCCGCCATCGACGGGCATCGGCAAGCCCGTGACATAGGAGGCGTGATCGCTACACAGCCATGCGACGGTCTCGCCGATCTCCGAGGGCTCGCCGAGGCGCTTGAGCGGGCCGCCACGCGCGAAACGCTCCTCCGCCTCAGGACGCTTGCCGAGGAGGCGATCCATCATCGGGGTGCGAATCGGTCCGGGACATACTGCATTGACGCGGATGTTATGCCTTCCGTATTCGATCGCAGCCGCGCGAGTCAGTCCTGCGACGCCGTGCTTGGCTGCGACATATGCGGGCATGCCGCGCACTCCGGCGAGTCCCGCGCCCGACGAAGTGTTGACGACCGCGCCGCCGCCGCCGCCTTGCTTCAGCATCTGCGCGATCTCGGCCTTCATGCACAACCACACGCCGGTCAGGTTGATTGCGATGACGCGATCCCAGTTGTCGCGATCGCATTCGTGAGTGAGGCCGTTCTTTCCTTCGATGCCGGCGTTGTTGAATGCGCAATCGATGCGGCCGTAAGTCGCGACCGCCTTCGCGATTAGCGCGTCAACTTCAGATTCCTTCGATACGTCGGTCTTCACGAAGATAGCGTCCGTGCCGGTATCGGCGACCATCGCGAGGGTTTGCTTGCCGCCGTCTTCGACCACATCGGCGAGCACCAGCTTGGCGCCTTCACGCGCGAAAATTTTCGAGGTCGCGCGTCCGATGCCGGAACCCGCGCCGGTGATGATCGCGACTTTGCCCTCCAGGATTCCGGCCATGTTAGTTCTCCTCGCGCTGCGGCATTGCGAAGGAGGTGAACTTGCGCGACGCGAATTTCCATTTGCCGTCGACCTTGACGTATTCGTCGTCGTAGAAGCCGGTGCCGATCCAATCGAAGTTGCGCTTGGCGCTGCGCAATTCGACGTAGCATCGTCCGGTCGCCGTGCTCTTGCTCTTCAGATCGACGACGTGATTGTGAATGTATGGCCGCGGATTGATGTCGCTGAGCGCGCCCGCGTACATCTTATGCAAATCGGCGTGGCCTTTGGTGACGACTTCGCGCTTGCGTCCCTTGGTGATGAACTGCCCGTCCTTCGCGAACAGATCGATCATCGCATCGAGGGTGTTCTGCCACACGCAATCGCAATAGCGCACCGGCAGCTCGCGAATGGCCTCGCGATCGGCAAGCTCAGTTACCAACTCTTCGGTTGATTTCATGATGATCTCTCCTTTTCGAATGCGGCTCGACGGCCAGGTCGATGCCGATCATCTGCGATATAGCTCGATTCGCCGTCGCGCATCCATCGCTGCGCGCAGATTTCGCAAGCGACGAGTCGGAACCGGCATTTGCAAATGACAGGCTCCCGCGCAACTGTGCGTGGAGACCCATCAGAGAGGACGGCGGTGCCATGGCGAAATTGTTTGCAGCGACCGAAGCGGATCCAAAGGTCCTAAGCGGCAAGACCATCGCGATTATCGGCTATGGAAACCAGGGGCGTGCGCAGGCAATCAATCTGCGCCGCGCCGGCCACAACGTGATCGTCGGCAACCAGGAGGACGAGAGCTGGCAGCAGGCCAGGAGCGATGGCTTCGAACCGCTCACCGTGGACGCGGCGGCCGCGCGCGCGGACATCATACTGTTGCTGCTGCCAGATGAGGTCGCGCCGGAAATCTACCGCCGGATGATCGAACCGCATCTGCGGCGCGGCAAAACCGTCGTGTTCGCGAGCGGTTATAACATTACCTACAAGTTCATTGTACCGCCGCGCGACGTCGACGTGATCCTCGTCGCGCCGCGGATGATCGGGCAAGGCGTGCTCGACTTGCCGGCGGTCGGCAAAGGCTATCCGGTTCTGATCGGCGTCAACCAGGATGCCTCGGGGGGCGCACTCGCAACCGCGCTGGCGATTTCCGATGGCATCGGCGCTTTTCTGCCGGGCGGCGCGGTGGTCGATTCGAGTTTCGAGGAAGAAACTTTGGTTGACCTTTTCTCCGAGCATACATGGGCCGGCGCGATGCTGTTTCTGCTCGAGAAGGCCTACAAGCTGCTGACCGAAGCGGGAGTTAGTCCCGAAGTCGCGCTGCTGGAGCTGTACGCATCGGGCGAGCTGGGCGAGATCGGTCATGCGATGGCGTCGCGAGGATTTTGGGACCAGCTCAAGCTGCATTCGCATACCAGCCAGTTCGGACAGCTTACGCACGGTGCGCAGTTCATCGGCGAGGACGCGGAAGCGCTGATGCGCAAGGCGATCAGAGAAATTCGCGATGGTACATTCTCGCGGCGATGGGCGGCGGAACAGGCGGCGGGCTCGCCGACCTTTCATCAGCTGCTTGGTGAAGCGTTTGAGTCGCCGATCGCGAAGGCTGAAGGCGAGCTATATATGAAGCTGGGCAGGCGCTAGGCCAACACGCCGCGCGTTTCTCAGTCGCGTGGATAAGAAGGAGCGGGAATACTCCGGGTTCGCAATCGTTCTCGGAGTCATCGTAGCGCCGCGATTTTTCAGTCACCCTTACATACTGGCTTCTCTGTTAACCCAGATTTTAGTAAGGCACTTGGTCATCTCGCCACAATCGATTTTCCCTTTTTCGAATTGTATCTATTTTCTGACAAGTATCGTTCTTCTCATCCTTGTCGTCCGCTATTGGGAAGGCAGCGAAGTCAAAGCGCTCGGACTTTCCGCACCGTTACTTGCCAGTGTGCTGTTAGGAATCGGCGCGTGGCTACTCTTTCAAGTATCGACTCCCATGCTGCTTTGGTGGGGGCGACTCGTCACGATGCTGGCATCGACCAGCGGCGCGTCACAGCTACCGTCCTTCGACCGGCAAATGTGGAATCTCTCCGAGCCGTGGTTCTATGCGATCATCGCCGCGGATGTCGTCTTTGAAGAACTGGTCACCCGGGCATATCTCATCGAACGCCTGACAAGGTTCGTCGGAAGCGTCTGGATTGCGGGAGCTATTTCGTTCTTGTTATCGCTTGCGCTGCACATGCCCGGCCGCAACCTGTATGAAGCTTTGCTACGAGCGCCGCTTATACTTCTGCTAGTCGCGATGTATTTGTACACGCGAAGTCTCATCGCGTGCAGCCTGTTTCACTTTCTGGTGAACGCGACTCTGCTCAGCTAGATCTGATGAGGCGCATAGGACCGGCTAGGCGGCGGTACCTCTGCGGGATACCAGTCTCAGATGCGAGGCCTTGGTGCGATGCGGCGTGCGCGGCGCAACGGCTTGCGAGCGCCTCATGGTTGGTGTCGGCGCCGGTGGACACGCCTCTTTCGCCGGACCGGACAGGCGCGTGCTGATTTCCTGCCATGCCTTCAGGTTCAGCGGAATGCCGCAGTGACTGGAGTCGACCTCGACGCATTCGACATGGAGGCCTTCGTCGAGGCAACTGTGCCATTCGACGATGCCATCGGATTTCGTATAGATGCATGTTTCGGGCACGTCGGGCGCGGTCTGTGGCAAATCGAGACCGCAGGTTTTGCATTCCTCGGTGACATTTTCCATGCACTGCCCGTGGAGCATACGCATCGCGGCGACAAACGGCCGCAGATATGGCGTGGTATTGCCCAGCCCATGCTTGACCGGCGCTCCGAGCAGGAACACCTGTTCGACCAATTCCGGTTCCCGTCGCGCCAACTCGCGCGCATAGATACCGCCGAGGCTGTGGCCGATGATCGCGACCTGGCGGCCGCTTTGAAGACTTATTTCGTGAATGCGCTTGCGCAAGCGATCTAGGGTCTTGGCCGGACAATCCGCATTCATCCAGATGCCTGCATAGAAGACGCGATGGCCTTCGGAACCTAGGCGTGAGCCAAGAGGATAGAGGCTCGCGTCGCCCGCCATGAATCCGGGTACAAGGAGGACCGGGCGCCAGTTCGCGCCGGACTTGCGAGCGCTGGTAAGTATCGAGTCTCCGCGGAAGCGGAGGTACTCGCCAAGAAAGCGTGCTTCACCGAGAATTTCAGAAAAACCAATTTTGGGGATTTCGAGCATCCAAATTACCTTCCACCCAATTGATTAGACGATGCCTCCTAAGAGTCTCTTCAACAGACGGGAAGCATAGATTGTGCCCGAAAAACCCTTGGGAAATGACGATTTTGGTGAAAATCGGTCACCCATAATGCTAAAGAACACTACTTCCGGATTCGCAGTATCCGATTTCGAGCAAACCGTTGCTTCTTCGATGAGAAAAAGTTCCATTCGGATAGAAGACGACTCGAAGGCCCATAGGAATCTCTCCGATTGGTGCGCATCGATTGACATTCGACGCCGTGCTGCGCGATGACTCCCATTTGTGAGAGCGCTTGTCATCGGAGGCACCGGGCCGACCGGACATTACATCGTCAACGGGCTGCTGCGACGCGGCTACGACGTCGCGATGCTCCATACCGGACGCCATGAAATCGCGGAGATTCCCGACCGCGTCGAGCATATCCATACCGATCCTTTTTCCGAGCCGGCGCTGCGCGAGGCACTCGGCCATCGCACCTTCGATCTGACCCTCGCCGCGTATGGACGCCTGCGCCGCATCGCCGAGGTGATGGCGGGCCGCACCGGACGCTTCCTTTCCATCGGAGGCGCGCCAGCATATCGCGGCTACATGAATCCCGGCGTGCTGCATCCGCAGGGGCTGCCGATTCCGGCCTCCGAGGATTCGACGCCGCTACTCAGCATCGAGGAGGAAGACACCAAGGGATGGCGCGTGGTGAAGAGCGAGGAGGCGGTCTTCGCGCATCATCCGGGCGCG
>DATGKG010000429.1:0-6542 GCA_035294805.1 Binataceae bacterium (SeqCode)
ACGAGGGTCGAGAGCGAACCGACCGCGGCGCCCAGCCAGAAACTTCCGTTGATGATCAAATCGACGCGCCCGCGAAAGCGCGCCGGTATTAATTCATCGATCGCGGAGTTCACCGCCGAGTATTCGCCGCCGATCCCCGCGCCAGTGATGAATCGAAACAGCGCGAAGCTCCACAGATTCCACGACAGCGCGGTGAGCCCGACTCCCGCCAGATAAATCGCCAGCGTCACGAAGAAGAACGTGCGCCGCCCGAAGCGATCGGTCAGATGCCCGAAGACCAGCGATCCGAGCACCGCGCCGGTGAGATAGGCCGAGCTGATCGAGCCAATCTGCGCGGCGGTGAAATGTAAAACATCAGGCCGCTGCAGAACCGCGCTGATCGCGCCCATCAACGTGATCTCGAGGCCATCGAGCACCCACGTGATACCGAGCCCGATGACGAGCAGCCAGTGAAAACGCGACCACGGCAGGCGATCGAGACGCGCGGGAATCAGGGTTTCGAAGATTTCCGAAGACTGAGGTGCGGTCGCAGCAGGCATGAGAGGTTCTCCGCGTCCCGGTGATTCAGGAGCGCCGCCGATGCGACGACGCAGAAACAAAATTATCCAATTTGCGAGTAGCGCCGATCAACGCATTCGAACCGACGCCCTGCGCGCGATTAAGGGACGTTCCGATCGAGTTGGAGCTCTTCTCCCTCGCGAGTCGAAGATACCGAGCTGGGAACCCACCACAGCAGCGGCACAATCAGCGCGGTCGCGAGCGTGGTGATGATCACTGCCGATGCGAAGCCGCCGCGCGAATAGATCCAGCTTCCGAGCAGATTGCCGGAATTTCCCGCCACCGACATCGCGGTCGTCACCGCCAGCATCATGCCGGTACCCTCGAGGCCCTTGGGACAGGATCGGATGATCAGATCGACGTAAGCTGCGGTGGGAAATCCCCCAAAGAGTCCATACAGGACCGCGACCGCAATCGCGCTGGCGGGACTTTGCGCGACAATCATGATTGGCCCCTGAAGTATCGCCACCAGGGTGCTCCACCAGAGCAGCGACGCGAGCGAGAAGCGCCGGCATAGCGGCGCGTAGAGCATCGCGCTCGGAATGAAGAACAACCATTGCAGCGCGGTGAAAGTGCCGAAGAGCTGACTGCTGACCTTCACCGTTTCGGTCAGATGGTAGAACATCGGCGTTCCCCATCCCGGTCCGAAATTCCACAGGAAGAAAATCGCCGTGGCGGGCCAGATCGGCCGATAGCGCATCAGTCGCGATATCGCGGCGAGGCCAGTCTCCGGTTTGGCTCTGAGCTGTTCGAACGCAATCACCGCCGGTTGTCGCCAAAATGCCTGCACCGCGATGACGGCCGTAAACGACGCCGCGACCATGAACGTGATTCGCGCCGGCACGTGCGCCACCAGCCATCCGCCGAGTAATGCCGAAATGACCGCCGGCATGTAGGTTCCGACACCTGCGACGACGCTTAGGCGTCCGGTCATCTGATGCGCCTGCGCGACGCCGGTCATCAGCGCCTGGCCGCCGGTAAGGACAATCAGATAGGCCACTCCGGCGATCAGAGTGGCAATCAGGAGGTTCGAATATTCGATCGAGGCCCCCGCGAGATGTGCGTAGGCTGCAAGGGCGATCGTCGCACCGATCAGAAGATACGCACGGTCGCCCATCGAGCGCGGACGATATCGATCGCGAAAGAATCCCGCGAGAAAACTGATGTAGGTGGGCGCGCCGGTGATCGCGACGAAAATCGCCAGGTCGACTGGTGACAGATGAAGATTGTCTTTCAGGAAATAGCTGATCGGAATCGCCGCGATGCCGGTTGGGGCGCCAAGTCCACCTGCAAGGGACAGAATCAAAAAGTAACTGAGTATGCCCGTGTTGGTGGTCGAGAGATCTGCCTCCCGCGGAGCAGGTGCGAGGATGTCATCGGCGACACTTTGCGGCTCAAGCGACATGGATTGCTGAGAATTTATTCGAATCGGGCACCGATGCCCACGCAGCAAGCCCCGCGAGATACGCTTTTCGAGGTGGCGTCGATCAACGCATCGGAGTAAATCCGTCAACGCGACGAATCCGAAGAACGAATCGGTTGTCGCAAGCACGACGGAGTATCAAAATCGGACGAAATCGCGCGCGAGGGGTTGAAGTTTCATGGCTCAAGGGAATGGCAACCGCAGTCCGGTGGTGTTTCTGCTCGATGTGGACAACACGCTGCTCAACAACGACCGCGTCTCCGATGATCTCCGCCGCCATCTGACGCGCGAGGTCGGCGCGCAGCGCCAGGAGCGCTACTGGGCCATTTTCGAGGAGTTGCGCGTGCAGCTCGGCTACGCCGACTACCTCGGCGCGTTGCAGCGCTACCGCATCGAATATCCGCACGATTACCATCTGCTCGAAGTTTCCACCTTCATGGTGAATTACCCGTTCGCCAACCGGCTTTTCCCGGGTTCGATCGATGCGATCCAGCATCTGAACAATTTCGGACCGACCGTGATCCTGTCTGATGGCGACGTGGTGTTTCAGCCGCGCAAAGTCGAACGCTCCGGATTGTATGACGAAGTCGAGGGCCGCGTGCTCATCTACATCCATAAGGAACTCGAACTGGACGAGGTCGAGCTACAGTATCCGGCGGACCATTACGTGATGATCGACGACAAGGTGCGTATCCTGACGGAGCTGAAAAAAATCTGGGGCACTCGCGTGACGACGGTGTTCCCGCGCCAGGGACATTACGCGTTCGCCGACGACGTCAAGACGTTTCCCAAGCCCGACATCACCATCGACCACATCGGCAAGCTGGTCGAATACGATTTGCCCGCGCTGCTCAAAGCTGGGCCCGCGCAAAAGTAACCGCACAGTTCGCGAAGAGGAATCATCATGGCAGCTAAAGTCGCTCCGCTGACGGAAACCCCCGCTTTCAAGGCGCTCGGCGCGCACTATGAAAAGATTCGCAATACGCATCTGCGCACGATGTTCGCGGAAGACCCGCAGCGCGCGGAGAAATTCTCGCTCGAAGCACTCGGGCTGTACTTCGACTATTCGAAGCATCGGATCACGCAGGAAACCGTCAAGCTGCTGCTCGAGCTCGCCGAGCAATCGGGCCTGCGTGAGCGTATCGATGCGATGTTCCGCGGCGATCGCATCAACATTACCGAAAATCGCGCGGTGCTGCATGTCGCATTGCGCGCGCCACGCGGGCAGAAAATCATGCTCGATGGCCAGGACCAGGTGGCCGAGGTGCACAAGGTCCTCGATGCGATGGCGGCGTTCTCCGCGCGCGTCCGCAACGGAAGCTGGAAAGGGCACACCGGCAAGCCGATTCGCAACATCATCAATATCGGCATCGGTGGATCGGATCTCGGACCGGTGATGGCGTACGAGGCGCTCCGTCACTACGCCGATCCCAAGCTGACGATGCGCTTCGTCTCGAATGTCGACGGAACCGACTTCGTCACCGCAACCAGCGATCTGGATCCGGCGGAGACGCTTTTCATCGTGTCGTCGAAGACCTTCACGACCCTGGAAACGATGACCAATGCGAACACCGCGCGGCAATGGACGCTCGCGGCGTTGCGCGACGAAAAAGCGATCGCGAAACATTTCGTCGCGGTCTCGACCAACGAGCAGGAGGTGCGCAAGTTCGGCATCGATACCGCGAATATGTTCGGCTTCTGGGATTGGGTCGGCGGACGCTATTCGATGGATTCCGCGATCGGCCTGTCGACGATGATCGCGGTCGGTGCGGATAATTTTCGCGCGATGCTCGCGGGCTTCCACGCGATGGACGAGCATTTCCGCACCACGCCATTCGAGCGCAACCTGCCGGTGCTGATGGGCCTGTTGGCGGTCTGGTACAACAACTTTTTCGGCGCGCAGACCGTTGCGGTGCTGCCCTACGATCAATTCATGAAGCGCTTCCCGGCCTACCTGCAGCAGCTCACGATGGAATCCGACGGCAAGCACGTCACGCTCGACGGCACGACCGTCAATTATCAGACCGGGCAGATTTTCTGGGGCGAGCCGGGGACCAACGGGCAGCATTCATTCTATCAACTGATTCATCAGGGGACGAAGCTGATTCCGTGCGACTTCATCGCCTTCGCCCAACCGCTCAACAATTTGAAGAATCATCACGACATTCTGATTGCTAATGTTCTCGCACAAAGTGAAGCGCTCGCGTTCGGCAAGACTGCCGAGCAGGTGAAGGCGGAGGGCACCGCGGACTGGCTGGTGCCGCATCGCGTGTTCGAGGGCAATCGTCCGTCAACGACCATCTTCGGCGAACGGCTGACGCCCGAGGCATTGGGCAAACTCGTCGCGCTCTATGAGCACAGCGTGTTCACGCAGGGCACCATCTGGCGCATCGATTCGTTCGATCAATGGGGCGTCGAGCTGGGTAAGGTACTGGCGAAGAACATCATTCCGGAGCTGGAATCCTCGGGAGAGCCGGCGCTGAAGCACGACAGCTCGACCAACGCACTGATTCGCCGCTACCGGAAGCAGAAATCGAAGTAGGCGACGCGATCGCTACGCGACGCGCGCGGGGGCGGGCGGCGCGGCAGCGAATGCGCCGGGACCGTCGAGGCGATAGCGCTGCATCTTGCGATAGAGCGTCGAGACGTGGATGCCCAGCATCTGCGCGGCGCGATCCTTGTTGCCCTCGACCTTGCCGAGCACGCGCTTGATGTGCTCGCGCTCGAGGTCCTCCAGCGTCACGTTGCCGTTATCCATCTCCGCGCCCGGCGGCAACGCGTTGCTGCGCAACTTGTCCGGCAAATCATGCGAATGTACAACGTCGGTCTCGGCGAGGATCGCCGCGCGCTCGATGGTGTTTTCCAGCTCGCGCACGTTGCCCGGCCACGCATAGCCGAGCAACAGCTTCATCGCGCCTTTGGAAAATCGCATCCCACCGCGACTGAGTGAGCGCTCAAATTTCTTCAGGAAGTGGCTCGCGAGCAGCGGGATATCGTCCTTGCGCTCGCGCAACGGCGGCAACTTTATCGTGATGACGTTGATGCGGTACAGCAGCTCCTCGCGGAAGCGGCTCGCTTTGACCTCAGCTTCGAGGTCCTTGTTGGTGGCGCACAGCACGCGCACGTCGAATGAAACCGGATCGTTGGCGCCGAGCGGATAAACCTCGCGCTCCTGGAGCACGCGCAGCAGCTTGACCTGCAACGCGAGCGGCATATCGCCGATCTCATCGAGGAACACGGTGCCCTTGTCGGCAGCTTTGAGCAGACCGACTTTCTCATTCATCGCGCCGGTAAACGCGCCGCGCTTGTAGCCGAACAGTTCGCTTTCGAGGAGATTCTCCGGCAGTGCGCCGCAATTGATTGGAAGGAAGCGCGCGTTGGCGCGCTCCGAGGTGAAATGGATCGCGCGCGCGACCAGTTCCTTGCCGGTGCCCGACTCGCCGGTGATGAGCACGCTGGAATCGGTGCGCGCGACTTTTTCCATAATGCGGAAAACCGCTTCGATCGCGTCGCCCTTTCCGATGATGTTCTCGAAACGATACTTCTCGCGCAGCTCGCGGCGCAGAAAATGATTTTCCTTGAACAGCGCCTTCGCTTCGAGCGCGTGACGCACCTGATTCTTCAGATGATCATTCGCAAACGGCTTGGTGATGTAGTCATACGCGCCCTGCTGCAGCGCCTGCACCGCGGATTCGACGCTCGCGTAGGCGGTGACGATGATCGCCATCACCTCGCTATCGACATCGCGCATCTTCTTGAGCACGTCGAGGCCGCTGCTGCCGCCGCTCAGGTTCAAATCCAGAATCGCGAGGTCGATTTTTTCCTGCTCGAAAATCTGCCACGCGACTGCGCCCGAGGGCGCTTCGACAACTTCGTAGCCTTCGCCGCGCATCAGGTCGGTGATGATGGAGCGCATCAGCGCTTCGTCTTCGACCACCAGCACGCGGTAGCGGCGCCCGGTATCGGGCGAGAATGCGGTCTGTTCAGAAACCATTTGCCCCAGTCACTTACAAATTAGTTCGATGCCTGTTGCGTGTGCGTGATGCCGACCATGTGCTGCATCGATTCCATCATCGGCAGCCCGATGATCACGCTGGTGCCCTTGCCGACCTCGCTCTCCAACTTGATCATGCCGCCATTGGCCATGATGATGCGCTGGCACATCGAGAGCCCAAGGCCGACCCCCGAGCCGGCCGGTTTGGTCGTAAAAAATGGATCGAACACCCGCTTCAGATGTTCCTTGGGAATTCCGACGCCATTATCGATGATGCGAATGACCACGTAGCGATTTTTGTCGCCGTTCTTCGGCGGATAATTCTCCGTAGTGACGCGGATCTTCCCGCCCGCGCGCTGGGTCGCATCGGCGGCGTTGAACAGCAGGTTCAGCACGACCTGCTGAATCTCGTTGTTGTCGGCGTAGACCAGATTCACATCGGGCGCGAGCACGGTTTCGACATTGATGCCGTTGAAACGCTTGTTGTAGATCGCCAGGCGCAGCGTATCGGTGACGAGCTGATTGAGGTCGACCGCCTTGCGCTCCGCCGTCGACGGGCGCGCGAAG
>DATGKG010000430.1:0-9691 GCA_035294805.1 Binataceae bacterium (SeqCode)
GATTTCGTCGAGGAACAGCGTGCCGCCCTCGGCCGCGCGAAAAAGCCCGAGGTATTCGGTATTCGCGCCGCTGAAGGCGCCACGCTTGTAGCCGAACAGCTCGCTCTCGATAAGGTCCTTGGGGAGCGCGGCGCAGTTGAGCGCGACGAACGGCGCATGAGGATTAGGCCCCGATTCATGAATCGCGCGCGCCACCAGTTCCTTGCCGGTGCCGCTCTCACCGACGATCAGCACCGTGCCCCGCGTCTGCCCAGCCGCCTGGATGCGGCGAAACAGCTCGCGCATCGCCGGCGACCTGCCGACGATACCGTGGAAGCGCTCGCGCTTTTCGGGCTCGATCTTCGAAGCCTCGCGCTCCAGCGCATGCAGCCGTGCACCCGCCATCGCAGCCTGCGATCGCACATAAGAATCGGTGAGCAGGATGATGCGGATATGGCTGAGGCGATCGAAGGTCGTGTAAACCCACGCGGGATCTTTCAAATTTTCCGGGAACACCGATTGCGCGGCTTCCTCGAACAGATGCAGCGACGCGATGATTTCCTGCAGCGAGACGTGATGCTCCGCGAGAATTTCGCCGAGACGATGGAGGTCGACCGCGTACGCGTCCATATCGTGACGCAGCAGGTCGTTCTGATTGCGCTCCAGCGCGTCCTCAAAGATGCTGCGGAACTCCGGCTCCGAGAGTGTGCGCGAGTCGCCGAAGTGCAGCACATACAGATGATACCAGCGGTCGACAACCTCGACGCGGCGATCGCGGATTGCTTCGAGCACCGGCCGCAACTCGTCGATATCCTCCTCCCATAGCAGATGGAAGTAACGCGGCTGACCTCGGCGCAACATCGAGGGATGCGTGCTCGGACGGGAAGGTTCGGTGCCGTGCTTCATCAGGTACATCAAGTTCGCGGACGGTGCGCGAGCGTTTGCGACGAGGAATTATAATCGGGCGCGACTCACAAAAACCAGTAGCTGTATGGATTGGCGGTGGTATTCGCGGCAATAGAACGGACACATCGCATCGATCGATTGCCGCGCGGCGGCATCGGCGAAATCAGCGTCCGGGTTGTATCTGCAATAGCAGGTTTAAGCCACTTGTATCCGCTCGATTACGTGCGGCAAACGTGAGCGTTCGCTGCGTCCGCCAAGGCCGGCGTAGTCGAGGCGCTCGAAATATTCGCGCATGATGAGCTTGATCAGCTTCGAAACCGCGATGCGTCCGGCCTTGACCTGATCCTTCTCGAGGCCGCCGCCTGAAATGATGATGAGCGGTTCGAGCAGTTCCGGGCTCCCGATGATTCCGAGTACTGCGTGCTCGCTATCATCGAGGTATTCGTGCAACGCGACGCGCTGGCCGGGCTGATGCTCGAGGTGATAGCGCAGGCATCCGGTGCCGTACGCGGTCCAGCGCGCGCTGTCCTGCATCGCCTTGCGCATGATCGCCCGATCGGTGACGGTCGGCGCGAACGCCGCGATGTGGCGAAAAACCGCGAGCCGGATTCCCGCAAGCGCGATGTTGATCGCGACCGATCCCTGCGGATAGGTCTCGGCCCAGAGCCATTCCTTGAGGCTCTGCTCGGCGTTGACGCTGGCACGGCCCAATCCGGCGCCGCCGTAGAGCGCGCGCTTGCGGAAGACCTCGAGCAGCCGCGACGCATCGAGCATCTGCGCACACATGAAACTTTTCTGTTCGATGAAATCCTGATTGACCAGCGGGACCCATCGCGAGGGAAAATCGAGGCTGACCAGCTCGCATTCCTGCAGGAAGGTGTAGAGCTGCGCGCACGCGATCTCCAGTGATTTCTCCAGCGGCTTCTCGCTTAGTGCGCTCCATGGAATATCGGTGGCGGGCGCCCATCGCCGCGCCTTCGATTCCTCATAGAGTTGCGAGACGTTGTCGGACCACACGTCGGATTTGCGATTGACGACGTAGCCCATATCAGGCAGCTTGCCCGAACGATCGCTGCCGCGCGCGACCATCGACTGGCTGGTGCGCAGGTACTCGGGCAGCTCGCTATATCCATACGAGCCGATGTTAAGGTCGTCGTAAGTCAGTCCGCGCTGCGGTTCGCTGGCGTGCCCCTTAATTTTCTCGGTGTTGGCGTTGTACCACGCGAGGCCGAGATTGCCCGCCATCACCTGGTTCATCGCTTCAAGGACTTCCTGGTCCTCGGTGTAATCTTTGTAAGCGTAGAAGGCCACTTAGAAGGTAATCCCTTGCGCTTCGGCAGCGGCCTTGCCCATTAGAAACATATTGTAGAGCTTGGAGCGATTGGGATCCTTGCGCTCGGGCATGCCGCATTTTTCCAGCCGCTCGAAGTGCTCATACATCTGCTTCAGGTTGAACTGCGTGGTGACCTTGATGCCCTCGGCGAGCTGTTCTTTCTTCATTCCGCCGCCGGCAAGAATGATGAAGCTTTCGGTGACCTCGGTCGCTGCCGCGCCCGCGAAGGAGATGTTCTCTGCCTCATCGAGATGAGCATGCAGGACTTCACGCTTCTCAGGGAAATGATCGAGCACGTATTTAAAATGCTGCATGCCGTAGCCGACGTGACGCGCTTCATCCTGCATCACTAGGCGGAAGATTTTCTTGTCGACGTCGGTCGGGGAGAGATACTCGCTGAAGCGGAACATCGTGAGCACGTTGCCCTCGGCCACCAGATGCAGCGCGACCGACATTTCGCTGAATGAATCTGCGTCGCGCAGATGCTTGAGCGCCATCTCGTTCATCGGGCTGGCCGCCATCAGACCGTAGCCGGTGGTGAGCGCGCGCTTGCGGAAAACCTCTGCATGCCGCGCTTCATCCATCGCCTGGCTCGCGATGAACGATTTCACCTCGATAAAATCGGGATTGAGCCGCGGCAACCACATCGCGGGCGTGTCGGTGGCTATCATCTCGACTTCGGTGAGAAAGGTCATGAGCTGCGAGAGCGCTTTGCCGGTCGCCTCCGGCATCTCGACGCCTTCGAGCCGATCCCACGGAATATCAGTGGTCGCGTTCCATTGCCGCGAAACTGCTTCCTCGTAGTAACTTTCGGTATTGAAAGCCCACAGCTCGCTCTTGCGCGAGACCCATGGCTGCGCGTCGGGAACGCCCTCGGGAATCTCGGCGCCGCGCGGCGCGTAGGAGCGATTATCGCGGACCTTTTCAGGCACGCCGGTAAATCCATAGCTGCCGACGTCGAGGTCGCGATACGTGAGGCCTCGGCGCGCGTTCTGCGGACGCGGCGTAATCTTCTCGGTCTTGGCGTTCATCCACGAGAGGTCCATCTCGCCGGTGCGCATCGTGTAGAGCCACTTGTCGACGAAACTTTTGTCTTCGAGGTAATCGTGCGTCGCGAGGTATGCCATCGGTCGCCGCTCCTGCGCGTGCTAGTTGAAGTTCACTTCGAGCTTGCTCGACAGGTCAAAAAATTCCTGGATCGATTCCATAAAACGATACAGCTTGTCGTGCCCGTCGGGATCGTCGTAGTGGATTTTGAGTTGCTCGCCGAAATGCGCGAGCGTGTTGATATCGTGAGCGGTGTCGGCCTCGCCGTTGCGTTTGATGTTCTCGATCATCTCACGCCAGACGCGCTCGTCGCCTTCGATCGAGAAATCGACCTTCTTCAAATCGATTGAGGGCACTTCATGCACTGCTTTAAGTTCGAAGACCTCGAACTCGAGCACATAGTTGTGCGACTTGCCGTTGTTGGCGACGCTGACTGCGAAGGTCGTGTCGATAAAGCCTAAGCGCGAGAAATGTTCCTGCGCCATCGCCATCTGCCCTTTCAGCGCCTCGAAATAATCTGTCGATGGAAAGCTTACCGCCATCTGTTCTTTAACCTTGTGGAATGTGGGAAACGATCAATCGGAACTCCACTTTCATGTTAGATTTGAACGAGCGTTCAATGCAAGCCGAATCCTGTCGCCGTAGGCTTCCACGCGCAGGCGATCGCCCACGCACCATCGCGCACAGATAAACGCGGCGGCTACTTTGCGCTCGCCTGTTTCTGCGAGCTCTGCAGTTCCTCGTCGATGGTGGTCTCGAATTTCTCCAGAGGCTGCGCACCGGTCATCGGACGGCCGTTGATGAAAAACGCCGGGGTCCCATCGACGCCGAGTTCACGTCCTTGCGCCATGTCCCCTTCGATCGCGCTCTTGTACTTGCCTTTATCCAGGCAGTCGTTGAACTTCGCGGTATCGAGGCCGAGCTTCTTGGCGTCGGCCTTCAAATCATCGGGCTTGAGCTTGGATTGGTCGGCAAACATCGCATCGTGAAACTGCCAGAACTTGTCCTGCTCGCCCGCGCAGCGGCCGGCCGAAGCCGCATCAATCGCGTGGTCGTGGATGCCGAGCGGAAAATCCATATAGATGAGGCGGACCTTGTCGCCGTATTTTTCACGCACCTGCTTGAGCGTGGGCTCGGCGCGGCCGCAGTACGGGCATTGAAAATCCGAGAATTCGACGATGGTGACTGGCGCCTCTTTCCCGCCAATCTCCGGATGTCCGGCGCTCTTCACTGCGACCCGCGGCGCGGCAAGCATCACGGTAACCGGATGGTCTTTGCGCAACTGGTCGAGCAGCGTCTGGCGGTTCTGTTCGTCGTTCTGGGCCTGCAGCGCTTCGACGAGGCGGCCCTTGATCTGATCGTATTTTGGATAGCGCGCCTGAATTTCCTTGTGCTGATCGTAAAACAGCTTGGCATCCGTCTCGGTGACCTTCCTTTCCGGTAGATGCTTCTTGAGGTAGGCGTCAGGCGTGAGATTCTCTTTTTTCGCGGCTTGCTCGACCACATACTGGTCAGCCATCGATTTGATGGCCGAGACCTTCAGGTCGTAGATTCTGCTCTCTTCATTGGCCAGTTGCGTTTTTATCTTTGCATCGACATCTTTCTCGGTGATCTTATGATTACCGACTGTGGCGACCACCTGATCCGACTCGGCGGCAGTCGTGACCGAGCACGACGCCACCGTTGCAATCATGGCAATCACAAAACAGAACGCGCGAGAATATCGCGCGCCGCGCATCTCAGTATGTAGTTCAAAATGCATGACCAGCGCAGTGTAGCATCGCCTCGCGCGTGGAAGATACTCGCGCAAATCAGCCAAGCGGTGCCCTGTACAGTCGGCGCGGTATATTGACGAGTGACCCTGAGTTGCAATCGAGTCATCGTCGTGGTCGAATCGGGTCGCTCTTCAGATTACCCTTACGGCGCGCGAATGCACGTCGATAATAACATTCGAACAGGTAAGGTCGAATTAAACTTGACCGGCTTCGATTAGGGCGTACGATTCAGACTCTATTGATCAACGGGCACAATGCTGTTTAGGTCGTCGTCGCAATCCTGCTTAACCACCGATCGCCGACCCGGATTCTCGCCCTGACTGGGATACTTTTAGATGGCCAAACAAATTCTGACGGTCTCCGAGTTGGCGGAGCACTTGAGCGTCCATCGGATCACAATTTATCGCCTGCTTAAGGGCGGAACGCTGCCCGGTTTCAAAATCGGCCGCGTATGGCGTTTCGACCTCGAGGAGATCGCCAACTGGATGGCCTCGGGCAAGGCGGAACGCGAATTGATCGCATCGGACGGAAACCTTCCGGATGACCAAAATGACGGCGTCGTCAATGGCGCACCCGCAGGCACGCTCTCATCCTCGCCGCCCTCAAGTCCCGGAAGAGACACCCGCCAGCGCGCCGCGTCACTGAAGCATCCTTCGCGCACTTGACACGCGGCCCACACGCACGGACCTTGGAACCGCGCGAGAGTGGCGGAACGGCAGACGCGCTGGACTTAGGATCCAGTGCCGCAAGGCGTGGGGGTTCAAGTCCCCCCTCTCGCATGACTTCGGGCCGAACTTCCATACCGCACCCAACGTGGGACGATTTTCTAAGATTGGCGTTTGATGAGATACGTTTCTGCGGCGTCAGTTCCCCCAACGATGCGTTTGTATTCGACACGCTTCTTGGCAATTGCTAACGCAATTTGCTAATCAACGCCAGAATTCATCTTATTCATCTTGGGTTATCAATCGACGCACGCGGTGAAGGTAGCCGCCTGTGCGCGAGGGGAAGTAATGAATCGAGCACGCCTGAGCAGAAATTTGATCCAACTCCATTTCGCGCTTTTGGTGATAGCGGCGCTGATTTTCGGGACGCTAAACACATCGCGCGCTGCCAGCGTCTGCGTCAATCCTCACAACGCGTCCTGCGCGTCTACCATCGGTTTCGCAGTCGCAGTGGCACAGCCCGGCGACAAAATCACGGTCGCGCCCGGAACCTACAAGGAAGAGGTCGTCATCAACAAGCCGTTGACGCTGAATGGCACCGGCGATCACGGCAAGTCCACATTCATCGACGCGACCGGACTGGTCCACGGCATTTACATCACCGGTGTGACCAGCGGGCGCGTGTTCATTTCGCAGTTCACGGTTGAGAATGCGATGCGCGAGGGCATCCTGATCGAGAACTCCAGCAACACCACCGTCGCCAGCAACACCATCCAGAACAACGACACGTCCCTGGCGTTCACCACACCTCCGTGTTCGCAGGGCACCGCGCCATGTTGCCCCGGCGCGTTTCCGTTCGAGCAGCAGGACTGCGGGGAAGGAGTGCATCTGCTCGGCACCACCAACTCGACCATCGCCAACAACATCGTGCAAGGCAACCAGGGCGGCATCCTTCTTAGTGACGAAACGGGGGCGACCTCCAACAACCTCATCACCAACAACCTGGTACAGAACAATGCCACCGATTGCGGCATTACCCTACCCTCGCATCCGCCCTGCGGCCAAGGCTCCAGCGACGTTAACGGCTGCGTTGGCGGCGCGCAAATAGGCACTGCGTCGCCCGGGGTGTTCGCCAATTCGGTGATCGGCAACACTTCGAAAGGCAACGGAGGCGCCGGCACCGGAGTGTTCGCTCCGACGCCGGGAACCGCGGCCTACGGCAACCTGATCGCGAACAACGTGCTGCAGAACAATGGCGAGCCGGGGGTCGCATTGCATAGCCATGCACCGGGACAGAACCTCAACGACAATGTGATCGTGGGCAATATCATCAGCGGCAATGGCCCCGAGCCAGGCGAACCGTCCACCATCGGTATTTCGCTGTTCAGCGACCAATCGCAGAATGCCGCGCCGTTCGCGGTCACGGTCTACCAGAATACGATTACCCATCAGGATGTCGACGTCTTCGTGGGGACTGAACCCAACAACGCGAGCATCTTTTATAACAACCTCGATGGCGTCAAACTGGGGGTTTTGAATGCGGGCGGTGGTACCGTCAATGCTCCGTTCAATTACTGGAATTGCCCCAATGGCCCACTGGACCCGGCATGTAGCCACGTCTCCGGCACCGTGTTATTTCCACCGTCGTTGGCGCATCCTTTCGATCCGCGAAGCTTGAACAAGAAGACCAAACCACCGGTCGATTGATTCGAGAGCGTGGCCCGTTCGTCGCGCACAGAATTTTACCCTTGTGCAAGGCGCATCTTGCCACAGAAGCCCAATGCTGTCGCATGGCTCGCTAAGCTTTTACGCTACAGACGGCGACCCTTTCGCCTTGAATGGAGACTCAACTGCACCGCTCGAGTCCAGCGCGTCTGCGGCTTCCACGCCCCGATGATGGTAGAACCCACGTCACGCTGTGAACGAAAGGTTAATCGACGCAGTACGTGAATAGTGCATTACCCGGACGGGCTTTGGATCGCACTCCCTAGCCTGCTAGTCCCTAGCCGGCGCTGGATAATACAAGAGCGGTTGGTTCGCGAGTGAGTCGATGCGCTGCTCGAAGTGCGGAACGAACAATCCCCCTCTCGCATGACTGTTTGAATCTCTCAATCCTGCGTATCGATCAGCTTCAGTTTGGCTGCATGCGGTAGAGCGCGATTTCGGGATAGCGCTGTATCGTTTCAAGCGAGAAGTCGCGGTCGAGTTCGCCGAACTCGCCCATCAGTGTACTCGCCCAATCGACCCTCATCGGCATCGCGACCAGCAGATAGACCGGTCGCCCCTGGCGGGCGTCGGCAGCGAGCTGGCGCGCTTCGGCGGGGTCGAGCTTGCCTTCGGGCAGCAGTATCGGAGGCATCGGCCACGGATGTCCAGTGGCTCTTTTTTCGTACAAAAAGTGCAGGTGATATTCGTTCAGCGCTTCCTCGGCAAAAAGACTATCCAGGCCGACGAATTCAATCCCTTCATCACCCGCAAACAAGTCGAGCCATTGCAAAGAGACATCGGTGACGACGACAGCGTTTGCCATTTTAGGCCGCAACTCGTGCACCTCGGCGACCAGGTTCGAGTCCGGCGATGGCGTCGCCAGCCGCGAAACCGTCTCCATCACTATCGCGCCCGCGAGTAACACATCCAGCGCGATCACTCCGAAGCGCGTCCATCCGAACGTGAATTTACGGTTAGCGGTGACAACGCCATACGCGGCTATCGCGAAGACGATAAAAGATCCGGGAAGCAGGAAGCGGGGATCGAGATAAAAGTAAAAAAGATAGATCAGCAACAGCGCGGCGAGAAAGGTGACGCCTAGATAAATCGCGCGCAGCGTGATCGCATCGCGCTTCTCGCACAGCGCGAAGTAGAAGCCAAGGCCCGCGAAAATCGCCATCGGAAACGGATACAAGGAATAGTGCGCGTGAAGCAGGGGCCGAAGTTCGAAACCCAGATTGAGCTGGCCGAATAGTCCGTCGAGACCGAGTAGCGCGAGCGCATAGGAAATCAGATTTCCATAAGATATCGCGTTTCCGTGCGCAGCAGTCGTGTACGCACGCTCAACCGGATAGCGCATCGCGAAGGCGACTCCACCCCAGCCGTGCAGGTCCGGTCGCCAGAACGCATAGCCATTTGCGAACGGCGAACCGAGGCTGTACAGGTTGGCCAAGGCTTGCAACACCGGAAACGGGATGAACGCGAGCGCGAACGCCATCACTCGGGAGAACCGCAATCGGCGCGATCCGACAAATATGATCGCCGCGGCCATTCCCGCCAAGATAGTGATGTTGGTGATGCGGACAGTGATAGCCCAGCCGACCAGCAATCCGCAGGTCGCTGACGCGGCGACGCTGCCTTTCTCCTCGCCATACAGAAACGCCAGTACCGCCACGATTATGACCGCGAGAGAGGGAACGTCGCTGAGCACACATGTTGAAAGGCCGAGGAAATACGGCGACATCGTGAGCAGCGTCGCCGCGACTACCGCGGTTGGACGGTCAAACGCCCATCGGGTCAGCAGGTAAAGTCCCGCAATCGCGATTAGGGCGGTCAGCGCGGTAATCAGGCACAGCCACTCCGGTTGATGGCCGACGAACGGATACCCAGCCGCCAGCATCACAGGATAACCGATCGTATTGAGCGGCGGATACGTAATGCCGGCAAAATGGATCACAGGTCCCAGTCCTCGGTCGAGGTTCACTGCCATCGCCGCGTAGTCGACCGCGTCCGGCATCGGCCACAGTTCTTGTCCATTGGCAAATCCGGTTCGGTAGAGAAGCAGCAATGCAAAACAGAGGAACAGGGCGAGCCAGGCAGCATCGGATGTCGCGAGGCCGAGGCGCGACGCGGGTCGCACCCGCGCTGCGGGCGTGATGATGCGCTCGCGACCTTCCTTTCGTTTGGGAACGGGCATAGCTGCGCGCGAAAACCGCGGCGGCCCCAAAGCGCATCACATCCGGAAAGTGTCCGCAACAGATCTTGCAATAGAAAGACCC
>DATGKG010000431.1:0-2227 GCA_035294805.1 Binataceae bacterium (SeqCode)
GGAGGAAATCCTCGCCAACCGGATGGGCGACTGCAAGGATCATACGACGCTGCTCGAGTCGCTGCTCGCCGCCAAGGGCATCGCGAGCACGCCGGTGTTGATCGATAGTGGAATGGCATATTCTCTTCCGCCGGCGCCTGCAGTCGACATTTTCAATCATCTGATCATCTACATCCCGTCGCTCGATCTCTATGCCGACTCGACCTCGCGCTATACACCCTTCGGCACGCTGCCGCTGAGCGATTCCGACAAGCCGGTGGTTCATACGCATGACTTCTCAGAGATTGAGCGGACGCCGCCGACCGATCCGGTCGCGAGCGGCTATCAGATCGACAACACCATCAACATTCATCCGGACGGCACCGCCGACGGCGAGGGCAAAGTTCAAATCACCGGGCTCTTCTCCGATGGGTTCAGAGCGATGGCGACCTATCTTCAGCCCAACATGGAGGACGCCACGGTTCGGGAAGGTCTTGCCGATGCGGGATATTCGGGTTCCGGCACATTAAGGCAGGACGACCCGAAGATTTTGAGGGAGCCATTCACCTATAGCGTCAAGTTTCAACTCGATGAAGTGATCAATCTTCCCGGCCCGGGTGCGATGCCGATTCGACCTCCAGTCGGAGCCGCTGGCGCGATCGAGAAATTTCTCGGCGAAGTCAATCAGCCCGACCGGACGCTGAACTCGCAATGCTACGGAGCATACTCGAAGGAGAACTACACAATTCGGCTGCCCAAGGGCATCGAAGTGATGGCGCTGCCGAAGGATGTCGTGATCGATGGGCAATCCGCGACCTACAAGGCGCAGTATCGGCAGCAGGGCAATACGGTGCTGGTCAGGCGCGAGCTCGACGATCATACGCACGGCAACGTATGCACGCCGGCATACGCGAAAGAGTACAAGACCTTCGCGGCCGCCGTCCGTCACAACCTCCGCGCGCAAGTGCTGTATCGGTGATGATGTAGTTGCTGGTCGCGCGGGATTCCCGCTTGTTCGATGTTCCCCCATGCACTACCTTTCTGAGACGGGAACCTCAACAATCCTGCTAAACGACCGTATCAATTTTCGATAGCGAGGTAGACCCTTGGCGACCGGCAGTGTGCGCTCCGAAAAAATCTGGATCGACGGCGAGATGGTGCCCTACGACCAGGCCAACGTCCACGTCTTGACGCATAGCCTTCACTACGGACTGGCCGTCTTCGAAGGGATGCGATGCTACAAGTGCGATGACGGCAAGTCGGCGATTTTTCGCGGACACGAGCACATCCGGCGGCTGCTCGAATCCGCGCACATCTGCGAAATGCCGATTCCCTACAGCGGCGAGGAGCTTATCAAGGCCTGCGCGGATGTCGTCAGGATCAACAAGTTCGCCGAATGCTACCTGCGTCCGATCGGATTTTATTCCGAAGGCGAAATGGGACTTTCGGCCCGCGGCAACAAGACCCGCGTCGCGATTGCGGCGTGGCCGTGGGGCGCTTATCTCGGCGCGGAAAGTATCGAGAAGGGCGCGCGTTTGAAGACCTCGTCATTCGTGCGGTTCCATCACAACTCGATGATGCCGCTGGCGAAGGTCTCGGGCCATTACGTCAACTCGATCATGGCCGGCTACGAGGCGCGCCGCGGCGGCTATGACGAGGCGTTGCTGCTCGATACCGAGGGCTTCGTTGCGGAAGGCAGCGGCGAAAATATCTTCGTGGTCCGCGATGGTGTCGTGCGCACACCGCCGCTCACCAATGCCTTGGGCGGCATCACGCGCGAATCGGTGATGCAGATTCTCAAGAACGAGGGAGTCGAGGTCATCGAGCAATTGTTCGGACGCGATGCGATTTATGTCGCCGACGAATGCTTCATGACCGGCACCGCGGCGGAAGTGACGCCGGTCACTGAACTTGACGATCGCAAGATCGGCACCGGCAGACCGGGACCGATCACATCGAAGGTGCGTCAGGCGTTCGACGGCGCGCTGCGCGGACGCGATGCGCGCTATCGGAACTGGCTCTACTACATCTAGATGGACTAAATGCGCGGAGGGGCAATGAGGGTGATCCTGACGACGGCGATCACGGCGTCCATTCTCGTCATTCTCGCGATTGCGCTGCGGCCCCGCATCGCGCGCGCCGACGTCCTCAAAGAAGGCGATGTCGCGCCGCCGATCACGACGCAGATGATTACGGGCGATCAAATTTCTAATTTTTCATTGAGCGATTACCGCGGAAAGCGCGTCAT
>DATGKG010000432.1:0-5510 GCA_035294805.1 Binataceae bacterium (SeqCode)
AAGTTATCGATGAAAGCGCGCTTACTGATGCGCTCAAGGCGGGCAAAATCGCCGGCGCGGGTCTCGATGTCTTCGAAAAGGAGCCGCTGCCGAAGGAGAGCCCGATCTGGGACATCGAGAGCGTGATTCTCACGCCGCATATGTCGGGCGCCAATCGCGGTTATCTCGATAAGGCGTGCTCGCTGTTCGCCGACAACCTCCGCCGCTTCGTCGCGGGCCGGCCGCTATTGAATGTGGTCGATCTGGGGCTCGGCTACTGACCGGCGAGCGTGGCGAGAAAGCGCTCCTTCAGATTCTCGAACGGCCCGTTAGACATGAACAGCGCGATGTCGCCGGGGCGCGCGTCGTGCAGCATCGACGCGAGGATGGTGTCGTTCGATTCGCAAGCGACCGCGAGTGGCCCGCGCTCCGCGATCGCATCCGCAAGCTCGGTGGTGTCGAGCCGCTCGCCCTCGGGAATCGGATCGTTGTCCTTGAAATAGACCGGCCCGAGATAAACGCGCGCGGCGCGATCGAAGGCGCGCGCGAAGTCGTCCTGGAAAACATTGCGCCGCGCGGTGTTGGAGCGCGGCTCGAATGCCGCAAGGATGCGATGGCCCGCAAATCGTTCCGCGACCGCCTCGAGCGTCGCGCGAATCGCGGTCGGATGATGCGCGAAGTCGTCGACGACCTTTACGCCGCCGGCCTCGCCGATGACCTCCTGACGACGGACGACGCCGCTGAATGATTTCAGCCCGGCCGCGATTTCGTCCGGCTTCATTCCGCATTCCATCAACACGACAAACACGCCGAGCGCGTTGGCGATGTTCATCCGGCCGCCGATCGGCAGATGAACCCGGTCGATGAGATGATGCTCGCCGCGTGCGATCGCGAAATGCGCGCCATCCGGTGCCATCCGAATATCGACGGCGCGAAAATCTCCCGCGCGCAGTCCGAAGGTAAGCTTGCGTGCGCGCGCTTTGGCGCCGACGCTGAGCGCTTCGGGAAAATCCGCGCATATGACGAGGATGCGGTCCGCATCCATCTGGTCGACCAGCGCGCGGAACGACGACTTCACATGATCGAGGTCGCGATAGATGTCCGCGTGATCGAATTCCACCGCGGTGATGATCGCGGCATTGGCGCGATAGTGCAGAAACTTCGGCCCCTTGTCGAAAAACGCGGTGTCGTATTCGTCGCCCTCGATGACGAAGTCGCCGCCATTGCCGAGCCGGTAGTTGGAGCTGAAATCCTTCGCAACGCCGCCCACCATCATCGATGGATCGCGGCCTGCGGCATCCAGCACGTGCGCCATCATCGCGGTCGAGGTGGTCTTGCCATGCGTCCCCGCGACCATCAGCACGCGTTTGTCGCGCAGGAAGAAATGCCACAGCGCCTCGGGCATTGAGAGATACGGCAGCGAAGTCTTCAGCAGCGCCTCGGCTTCCGGATTGTTGCGCGTGATGACGTTGCCGACGACGACGAGGTCCGGCGCGGGCGCAAGGTTGTGGGGACCGAAGCCGGTCTTCACTTCGACCTGCGATTGCTTGAGCAGCGATGCGGTCGGCTCGTACAACTCGCGATCGGAACCGGTCACGCGATATCCGCGCGCGGCGAGCATGCCCGCCAGCGCTGCCATCGCCGTGCCTCCCACGCCGATCAGATGAATGTGCTTCGGGGCCGCGGGAACGCGCGCGAGGCGAGCGGAAGAATCCGAATCAGGCACCTTCGATGGCCTCCATGATCAGGTCGTGAATCGCGGGACGAAAGTCGCGAATGGCCTGGTTGTCGCGCGACGGATGGACGCGGTTGGTTAGAATGGAAACCGCAATCTCGCGCTCCGGATCGATCCAAATGGAAGTTCCGGTGAACCCCAGATGGCCCACCGCGGTCGGCGGGAAGCGATGGCCCGAGCTGGAATGGTCGGGCGACGGCGTGTCCCATCCAAGCGCCCAGGTCGAGCCCGCGACGGTCTCATCGCGGGTCCAGAACTGGCGCACGATTTTTTCCGGCACGAAATCCGAGCGACCCTTGAAGCATGCGATAAGTTCCGCCGCGATGCGATCGACCTCGCGCACCGGCGCGAACAGGCCCGCATGCCCGGCAACCCCGCCCATCGCGAAAGCATTGTCGTCGTCGACTTCGCCAAGCAGCAAACGCCTGCGCGACGGGCAATTCTCGGTCGCCGCGAACATATCTGCCACCGGCTCCAGCTTGCGCGTGCGCGCCAATGAGATGTCGATGAAACCGGTCGCTGTCAAACCCAGCTCGCGAAAGATGCGGTCATGACAAAACCTCTGCAGCGAAACTCCGGTGGCCTGCTCGACCGCTTCGCCAAGCGCTATGAAATTCAGGTCCGAATAGATCGCTTTGGCGCCGACCGGAGCTTCGAGTTTCTCGCGATGAATCTCTTCATAGATGCGCTGTTTGGCGCCGGGGCTTGCCATGAAGTTCACTTTACCCGCGCGCTCGATATCGGCGACCAACTTGTAGAACGGACGCCACGCCGCGAGGCCCGAACAATGCGCGAGCAGATGACGAACGATCACGCGATCCTTTCCATGCACGCCGAAGCTCGGGAAATAGCGCGTGACGCGATCGTCGAGGCGAAGTTTCTCCTCGCGCACCAGCATCATTATCGCGATGGTGGTGGCGAAGACCTTGGTCAGCGACGAGAGATCGAACACGGTATCGATTTTTGCCTCGCGCCGATGCGGCAACATTGTGCGAAAGCCGAAGGCGCCCTCGAAAAGCACCTCGTTGGCGCGACGCGCTACCACGGTCGCTGCGGGGAAGACGTGTCGCTCGACGGCGTCATTGAACGCCTGCTCTACCTCACGCCATCCCAAGCGCAAAACCTCCGCATGATGATTCGGTGGGAAAATACTAGCGCGCAATGCGGGTACACGTCAGAGGTTACGACAGAATTTCAAGATACGCCTGACTCGAGGATAGTCAGCCGCTGCGAAGCGGAATCGATCCGCGCGCGAACTCCAAACGGCAGCGCGAGATTGTTGGTGAAATGGCCGGCGTCGATTCCGAACAGGACTGGAATATCCAGCCCCGCGGTCTGCTCCGCGGCGAAACGTAAAATCATGCGCGCCTCGTTCTCCTCGCCGCCGAAGGGGCGGATCGCGCCGAAGACAATGCCCGCGCAGCGGCCGAGCGCGCCCGACTGGCGCAATTGCACCAGCATCCGATCGATGCGATACGCGCGCTCGCCGACTTCCTCGAGGAATAAAATCCTGCCGTCGAAGTTCGGCGCGTAGGGCGTGGCGAGCATCGCGACGATGATCGAAAGGCATCCGCCGATGATAACGCCTTCAGCAGATCCCGGCTGGATGACGTGCGGCGCCTCCATCTCAAAGCCATCGATCTCGCGAACCAGGAGTTTGCGCAGATGCTCGAACGAGCGGCGATTGCGTTCCTCGATTTGATGATCGATAGCGAGCATCGGACCGTGAAACGCGACCATCCGCGCGCGCTCGACGATCGGATTGAGCAGAAACGTCAGATCGGAAAATCCGATGAGCGGCTTGGGCGTGAGCGCGATCGCCTCGAAATCCAGCAGCGGAAGAATGCGGCCGGAGCCATAGCCGCCGCGCGCGACGAAAATCGCGCGGATATCCGGATCCGCGAAGAACGCCTGCAGCTCCTCGGCGCGTTGGCGATCCGACCCGGCCAGAATGTCGTCGCGCTCGAGCACGTGTTTGGAGACCCGCGCGCGAAAGCCAATCGCGCGAATCATTTCCAGTCCGCGCTCCAGCGACTGCTGTTCGACCGCGGCGGCGAGTGACACCACGCCGACGGTATCGCCGCGTTTGAGCGCGAGCGGTTTCGCCGGTCCTTCCATTTCCGTCTTCTCGCGCATCGTCACGCCATCACGCCTTGCTTTAGCAACACGCGCGAGGCCTCGCGATACGTCAGCGGCGACAACTTCGCGCGATTGCGGATGATGAATTCGCGCACGCGTTCGGGCGCGCTGTAGGCATACTGGCGCAGCGCCCATCCGATCGCTTTGCGAATGAAGAATTCCTTTTCGGCGGCCTGTGCGAGCGAATAGCGGAACAGGCGCACGTGATCGGTTTTGTCCTTATGCTTGAGCTGCGAGATGATCGCGGCGCGCCGAATCCACATATCGGCATCCGCGATCCATCGATCCATCATCGGCGCGATTTCTTTGCGATGCGCGAGCAGCACCGCGCCCACCAGATGCGCCGCGATTTCATCGACGGTGTCCCACCACGCGCCTTCCTCGATGAGCCGGCGATAGAGCGGCATCGATTCCGGAACGATAAAGTCACGCCAAGTCCGCGCGACGTCGATCGCGAAATATTTTTCCTCGCGATGCGGCAGCTTCCAGAGTCCGAGCACAGCGCGCTGGTAGTCTTTATGAGTGGTCACCGCGAAGCGCCGCTTGAGTTCGCGCGCGATCTCCTCGCGCGCGGGCTTCGCAACGCCATAAAACGGCGCCGAGGTTTTCATGTAGGCCGCCATCGCGACGGCATTGCGCGGATTGGCGCGCTGCTGAAGCTCGCGCTCGACGAATGCGACAAGTTCGCCGACTTGATCGGATGCTTTCGCTTTTGCGCGCGAGGCCAATCGTGTGTCCGGGCTACATCGTGCGGCCGACCGCTTCGGCCACCGGCTTCACCGCGGCGACCAGCTCGGCAAAGTGGTCGGGGCGCAACTGCTGCGGACCGTCGGAAAGCGCGACCGCGGGATTCGGATGCACCTCGATGAGCAGGCCATCGGCGCCGGCGGCGATCGAGGCAAGGGCCATCGGCTTGACCAGCGTCCATATGCCGGTGCCATGACTCGGATCGACGATGACGGGCAGATGCGTCATCTGCTTGAGCAGCGGCACCGCGTTGAGGTCGAGCGTATTGCGCGTCGCGGTTTCGAACGTCCGGATGCCGCGCTCGCATAGCACGACGTTGGGATTGCCCTCGGAGAGGATGTACTCGGCGGCCATCAGGAACTCCTCGATGCGCGTCGACATCCCGCGCTTGAGGAGAATCGGTTTTTTGGTGCGTCCAAGCTTGCGCAGCAGCGAAAAATTCTGCGCATTGCGCGCGCCGACTTGCAGCATATCGGCATGCGCGACGAACAACTCAATGTCCTGCGCTTCCATGATCTCGCTGACAATCGGAAGCCCGACGCGCTTGCCCGCATGCTCGAGCAGGCTGAGGCCCTCAGACTCCATCCCCTGAAATGCATACGGCGAAGTGCGCGGCTTGAATGCGCCACCGCGCAGAAGATTCGCGCCGCCGGCTTTGACTGCATCGGCGGAGGCCTCGACCTGCTCGGCACTTTCGACTGCGCACGGGCCGGCCATGATGGCGATTTTGAGGCCGCCGATTTTCACGCCGCCCACATCGATCGTGGAGCCCTCTGGACGCACCTCGCGCGACGCCAGTTTGTAGGATCGCAATACCGGCATCACCTGCTCGACGCCGGCAAACGCTACCAGATGCGCGAGCGAATGCTGTTCGCCGCGCTCCTCGCCGACGCACGCCACGACGGTGCGC
>DATGKG010000433.1:0-8848 GCA_035294805.1 Binataceae bacterium (SeqCode)
GATTCGTGGATCGAGCCGATCGGCGCGGCCAAAGCGTTTCCGTCCCTGTTCGCGAATCTGGTGGTCGGCCTCGGGCTGCCGCAGGTGGTGGAGTTTTTCCTGCGTGGCGGCAGCTCGGATGTCCTGCGGAAGGTTTCCATAGTGAGCCGTCGGACGGCCGCGGTAATGAATCTGCTGCGGCGCGCGAAGTGTTATCGGCTCGTGCTCGGGCGCAATCCGTCGATCGCGGCAGACGCCATCATGTCGATCATGCGGAAGGCATAGCGATGGCCTCGAGCTTCAGCGAAACCTTCACGCGCCCCGATCTGCTGCGCAACCTCGTATGGGCGGAGCTGACTGCGCGCTACAAAACCACTGCTTTCGGAGTGCTGTGGTTCATCGTCAACCCGATGCTGATGATGGGTATCCTGGTGCTGATTTTCGGGCGCATCGTCAATCTCGACATTCCCAACTATCCGGCATTCGTGCTGTCGGCGCTGCTGCCGTGGACGTTCTTTTCGATGGGGATGACCAACGCCGCGACGTCGCTCTCGCGCGCGGCGGGATTGGTGAAGCGGGTGCGCATCCCGCGCGCCTTCGTGCCGCTATCGGCGCTGGTGGCGGAGCTGGTTCACTTCCTCATCTCGCTGGTCATGTTGTTCGCGCTGATGGCGCTGATGCATGTCAGGGTCTCGCCGCTGATTGTGTTCCTTCCCGTCATCATCGTGCTCGAAATGGCATTTCTCATCGGAGCGGGATTGTTGGTGGCGAGCCTCAACGTGCTCTATCGCGACGTCGAGCATATCCTGTCGCCGGGATTGCAGGCGCTGTTCTACTTCACGCCGACCTTCTATCCGCTATCATACGTGCCCAAGCCGTGGGTGCGGTGGTATTTGATGAATCCGATGGCGGGTATCATCGAGCTGTATCGCAACACGCTGGTCGCGGGTTGGCCCGCATCGAAGATGGTGGTGGAGATGGCGCTGATAACATCGATGGTCACGCTTGTAGCAGGTATAGTTATCTTTAGGCGATTGGAGCCTCATTTCGACGACTATATCTAGTCATTGCAGCGATGGCGTCATAGCGGGGACGGGAATCACACGGCAGGTTCACATGATCATAGGATATCAGGTGCTAAACGTGGAGTAGGCGCGTGCGTAGCCGCGACGACGAAATAGTGGTGGTCGAGGGACTCTCGAAGTCCTATCGCGTGCGCAACCTTGAACGTCAGGCGATGGTCGAGAACCTGCTGCGCTGGATCCTGGGCATCGACGCGCGGCGCAAGAAGATATACGCGCTCAACAACGTGTCATTTCGCGTCGCGCGCGGGGAATCGCTCGGCATCGTGGGATCCAATGGCTCCGGGAAGAGCACGCTGCTGAAAATTATCGCGGGAATCGCCGCGCCGTCGTCGGGTAAAGTCGAGGTGCAGGCGCGCGTATCGACGCAGCTTGCGCTCGGCTCGGGATTTCATCCGTTCCTGACTGGCCGCGAGAATATCTTCCTGCAGGGCAGCATCCTGGGCATGACCAATCGGCAAATCCGCGCGCTGATGCCCGCCATCATCGAATTCGCTGGGCTCGAGGACGCGGTCGATCGCCAACTCTGGACCTATTCGCATGGCATGACGTCGCGGCTCGGATTCGCGGTCGCCGTGCACGTGCCATTCGAACTGTTGCTCCTCGACGAAGCATTGGGCGCCGGCGACCACGCATTTCGCGACCGATGCGCGCAACGCCTCGAGAGCTTTCGGGCCGCCGGCGCTACGATGATCATCGTATCGCACGGCTCCGAGAACCTGCGCCTCCTATGCGATCGCGTGATGTGGATGGATCACGGCGAAATCCGCGCGGTCGGACCCGCGGTTGAAATCGTCGACCGATATGAAGAGGCGGTCGAATCAGGCGCGCCATTAAGGGGCGAATTCCATGGCACGAGAGGCGCGCAGATTCTGTAGTCGATAGTGCATTAACTTGCGTTAGCGTCAAATCACTCGAAACTTTACACTCAATCTGCTAATAAACCCCCACAATTGCTGAAGCTATCTGTTTCGCCGACTGGGAGGGTTTGGTAGCAGGAAAGTTGTTTCTCACGAGGAGAGAGGGGGGCGCAAGTCGTGATCCGAAAAGAGAGCTGGCCCGCCATAGCGCAACAGCTCGGCTTTATCGCTGACGACAACCTATCGCGCTTACACTTCGAGGCGGCGGCGTAACAATGTTCAGCGAAACACCCTCGATCGCGAGCGCTTCCCCCGCCTCGCGGGTCGCGTTGTCGCTGTCGATCGTGGTTCCCACGCACGGACGCCTCGCGTCGCTGCAAAAATGCCTCGCCAGCATCCTCGCCTCGGACTTGCCGCAACGAACCGAGCTGCTGGTCATATGCAATGGGTCGGATCCTCCGTCCGAGGAATTTGTCGAGCGTTTGGCGGTCGCTGATCCGCGTATCCATCTGATGCGGCACGAGCGCGTCTCACCGGCTGAAGCGCGCAATGTCGCATTGAGCCAGGTTCAGGGCGACATTGTCTATTTTCTCGACGACGATGTGACGGTCGTGCCCGACCTGCTTTCGCGTGCGCTCGACACCTTTGCGAGTCGCCCCGATATCGATGTCCTCGGCGGCCCCAACCTAACGCCGCTGGACAGTTCCACCTTCGAAAAATCCGTCGGCTACGTTCTCGCATCACGCTTCGGCTCGGCGCGCGTATGCGATCGCTATCGCGCGGTCGGAACAATCCGCGCGACCGACGATCGCGCGCTGATACTGTGCAACCTCGCGATACGCCGCCACGCGATCGCGAGCCGCCGCCCGGTCTTCGGCGACATGGTCTGCAACGAGGAGAACCTGCTGCTCGGGATGCTGGCCCGCGAGAATCGCACCATGCTGCACGATCCCGGGCTCATCGTTTATCACGCGCGGCGCGGCAGCGCCGGAGAATTCGCGCGCCAGACCTTCCGCTACGGCCGCGGTCGATGGCAGAACACCGCGGCATTGCCGGGCTCGCTCTCGCCGGTGTTTCTGATTCCGCCGCTGTTCCTGATTTATCTTGTGTTGCTGCCGCTTCCGATTTTCCGCGGGCATCTGATGCCGCTGGCAGCCTACGGAATACTGCTTGTCGCATTCTCCGCCTTCGAGGCATTGCGCGCCCGATCGCTGCGCGCATTACCGCAGTTGCTGATGCTGTTCCCCGTATGCCATCTCGCATACGGCGCGGGTTTGATGTGGCAGTTCCTACTCTCGACGCGGCCCGCGGAGGCTGTGAAAGCGCGCTCCGAGGTTCCCACCGGCGACGCGTGACGGCCTAGACGATGAAGGTCAGATTGTCGATAACCTCGTCGTTGTTCACCAACACGGCTTTCTTCGCCGCGATTTTCCAGCGTCCATCTTCGAAGCGCATGCGATGCTCGTAGCGTCCCGCGAAGATTCGCTCCTTCCCGCGCCGCAATTCATACAGGATGAATCCCGATAGCACGATCGCCGCGTCTTCTTCGGCGCGATCGATTTGTACATTGGAGATCAGCCGCTTGGTCTTCGAAGGCGGGCTCTGTGCGTGCGCGACGCCCGACGTGAGCCGGTCGACGCGATCGCTCAGCCGCGCGAAATTGTCGTAGACCAACGTAACCTCGCGCGTGGGGTCGAAGCCGTCGCCATTGCACGGCATCCAGTAGACCGCGTCGGCAGTCAGCATCGCGAGCCAATCGCGATAGCGGACCTCGTCGAGGAGGCGCGCCTCGGAGTACAGGATGTCTTCCGCCTCGGAGCGGCTCAGCCCGGCCATGACGGATTAGGAGGTCCTTACCACGCGCAGCGGTATGACCTGTTGCGATTGCCCCGCGCCGACCATCATCGCTTTCCATTTGCGATAAAACGCGCGCTGCGGAGTTTCATCGGTGATGTGCCCGATGCGCCCGCCGTCGGCATCGACGTGCTCGCGCTCGATGCCGCGCGACAGTTCGAGCCACTCGGCGCCCTTCACACGCAGGCCATCGGTACATCGATTGAACATTTCGACGTCGTCGGGCGCGCCGCCGCCGGCCGAGCCGTAAAACGACTCGTGCGCGCGCAACCTCGCGACGTTGATCTCGTCCGGGACGCCCTTGAGCGTCGTCGGCAGCAGATGAACGTCGGTGCGCGTCGCGCTTTTCGGAATCGTCATGCGGAACTGGATGCCGATGATCAGGAGATTCGGGAATACCCCCAGGTTCACGTTCGAGGCCGCGAGAATCTCCGCGGTGCGCTCCTGCCCGTATCGGCGGATGAGGCTATCCATGTAGGCATCAGTGCTCGATTGCGAAGTCGCGCCGCGCAGGATGTTCGAGGTTGGGCGGCCCACCGCGCGCTTGGGCGACATATCGAGAATCGAATGCCCGTTGCCGAGGTCTTTGCTCTCGCAATGCGAGTTGTCGGTGAAGAGTTGCATCACCTTGCGGCCCAGCGTCTTACCCTGGACCTCGAAAAATCCCTGATGGACGAAGTTGGGATGATATCCGTCGACGCCATTTTCCATCTGGAATTTCCAGTTGCCGTCATAGCCGTATTTATGCGTGCCCGCGCGGGTTTCGACCGCACCCTCGGGCGACAGGTCCATGAACAAATCGATGTAGTATTTTGCGCCTGCCAGATAGTCCACGAGATTTTCGACCTCGGGACTCAGGCTCGCGAACACCAGCCCGCGATACTTCTCGACCCGCGCCGCTTTGATGAGTCCGAACTTGCGCTTGTCGAAGCTTGCGCCGTAGCCGCCCGCATACGGCACGCCGATGAGGTCGCCCTTATGGTTGTACGTCCAGCCGTGATACCAGCATCGAAACGCGCTGCAGTTGCCGCGCGGCTCCTGGCAAATCGTGGCCGCGCGATGCATGCATCGATTCATCAGCACGTGGATGTCGCCGTTCTCGTCGCGCGTCATGATGGCCGGCTGGGTGCCGATCGGGACCGTCTTATAATCGCCCGGCGCGGCGACCTCGCTTTCATGTCCGAGAAAGACCCAGTTGCGCTCGAAGATGCGCTCCATCTCGAGTTGGAAAATTTCTTCCTCGAGATAAATCCTGCGATGGACGCGAGTCTCCTGCACCAGCTCATCGAGATTCAATTGTGATGGCATCGGGAATCTCCTGCGGTTTCGACGCGGACAAAATTTTGATGCGCCAATATCGGAGAATTTGCAACTCGGCAGCGATGGTCGCTGAGGTGAGTCTCGGGCGGCAGCCTAGCCGGGCTTAGTCGCGCGAATCTTCACGTTCGCGCGGTTTTCCTGAATTGTCACCGCGGCGGTTGAGTCCTTCTCGCCGAGCCCGTTGGCGATAGCTGATAGAAGGTCCTGCTCGACCAGGCTGGCTATCGGCATTGGAACGTTGAGTTCGCGCCCAACCTCAGTAGCCAGGCCTAAGTCCTTGCGCGCCAGCTTGAGCGCGAAGCTCACGCGATCGAAGTTGCCGCGGAACACCATCTTAGGCATGGTGCCCTTGAGCAACATGCCTTGCCCATAGGCGCCGTCTTCGACGACCTTAAGTAGAGCCTCGGGCGAGACGCCGGCCTTAACCCCCATCGTGAAAGCTTCGGCAAGGAGTTGCGTTGAGCATAGTGCGATCATGTTATGGACCAGCTTCGCGACTGCGCCGGCACCACTCTCGCCTACATACGATACCTTGTCGCCGATCGCATCGAGGACAGGCTTGATGCGTTCGAATGTTTCCTTACTGCCGCCAACCATCACGGCAAGAGTGGCATTGCGCGCGCCGGGAATTCCTCCACTCACGGGAGCATCAAGTAGTTCAACGCCTTTGGCTTTGAAAGTGGCGTGTAAGTCTCGGATAAGCGTGGGAGAATTGGTCGATAGGTCGGCATAGACGGCGCCGCGCGCGAGCTTGCTAAGGATGCCACCTTCGCCACGCGCAACTGCTTCAACTTCCTTAGGACCAGGGAGCGAAGTCACTACAACTTCGCTCTGCGCAGCGACCGACGCGGGAGAATCAGCCCACTTGGCGCCCGCCGCCAGGTGCGGCTCGGCCATCTCGCGCCGTATATCGTATACCGTCAGTGTATGGCCGGCCTTGATCATGTTGAGTGCCATCGGGCCGCCCATATTGCCGAGACCTATAAAGCCAACTTTCATTTAGGCGCCTACTTTCTGGGTCAGCTTAATGCCGAGCTGTCCGGAAGCGTTGGTTCCCAGCATGCGAGCTATGGTCGACTCAGCGACATTCGCCTCGCTCATCTTCTCGATCGCGTCCCATGCACTGGTGGTATCGTGATGAGGATAGCGCGAGCCCCATACGATCTTTTCCGCAAAGTCCTCCGGCAGCTTGAGAATAAGACGCTCTTCGGCATCGAAGCCGAGCATCACCTTGCCTTCTTCCCACATCTCCTCGGTATCAGTACGCACCGGGTAGTGATGGAGCAGAGGAATGGTGCGGGTCGAGGCCTCCATCTTCTCAAGGACCTCTTCCATCCACGATGCTTTGCCGTGCGCGACTACCACTTTCATGTTCGGATAGCGCTGCATGACCGTGAAGCCGATGAGTGTCGCAGCGACGAACATATGGTTGTCGAGCCAGTAGGAAATAACCTGCGCGATCGGATGTCCCAGTGGTGGTGACGCGTTGAACAAACCAAAGTTCGAACTGGCGCCGCCTCCAGCGAAGGGACCTCCACCCGCATTCATGATCCCGGAATGTTGATTGAGTCGGCCTTTGACCTTCTCCGTGAAGGGGCCGTGCGAGGTCCACTCCGGATTCCACAGTCCAGCGGTAGGATGAACAACTAGCGTGGTTCCGAGACTCTCCAGCTCCGCCCACAAAGGATCGTAGTAAGGATGAGTGAAGTAATGACCCTCGATGAACATCGGTCGAATAAATGCGCCTTTGAAGCACGGGATTTTGGCGGTCCGGCGTAACTCTTCGATGGCGTAATCCATGTTCTGGATAGGAACCATCGACGCGGCGAAAAGCCGGTCCGGCGCAGCTTTGCAGAAATCGGCAACCCAGTTGTTGTAGGCGCGAGCTAGAGCATAGGCAACGTCGGGATCTTCAACCAGATGAAATCCTTCGGCGAACCAGGTTGGATACAGGAACGCCTGGTCGACGCCCATAGCGTCCATGTCCTTGATGCGCGCATTCGGATTGGAAGCGCCGGCCGTCATCGAATGACGAGTGTCTGGATCCAGCTCACCGACCTGGTCCCAGGTCATGCCGGGCTTCCAGATCGCATGGCGCGGGATGTTGGAGTTCATCGTGTCGCGGAATACCTTGCCATTGACCTTAAGATAGCAGCCGAACTTGCCTTCCTCGCGCCACAACGCATGCTTGCCAAGCGTGCGATACTCCGGTTCGAGGTACTTCTCCCATAGATCGGGAGTTTCCACGACGTGCGAATCGCTGTCGAGTACCGCGAAGGTCTTCTTGTTCATGGCTGACTCCTAGCGGCGCAGCGCGGCCTCGGGCTTGAGCGACTCGCGCACTTCCTCCTCGGTAGGCCACCATTCCGGGCGCTCGATTTCGGTCACGCGCTCGCGAATGTACTTGCGCGGTGGCTTGATGTTGTACATCTTGCGCGCGTTCTCGCCGAGGAACTTGGTCTGATAGTTTTCGGGTAACTCGCACTTGCGCATTGTCTCAAGCGCGCGCCATGCGTCGTCGCCATCATGGTGGTACACGTCCGATGACCACGCCAGGATGTTCTCGTAGAACTCGGGAAAGCGCGATGGCGGAGCTTCATCGCCCTCGAAGCCGGTTACGCAATGCTGGAAGAAAGTCTCGCTCGGAAGCTGGCTCAGCTTCGGCAGCTTACGGTCATTGCGATAGAGCTTGTAGGTCTTGTCGCATTCGTCAAGGATGAAGCTAAGCCACGTCGATGACGCTTCGAACACTGCGGCCTTCAGCTTCGGATAGCGATCGAAGAAACCGGACAGCAGAACTGTTGTGACCCATAGCGAGGCCTCGGCCTGGAAGTCCTGAACATTGATAAGGAAGGTATGCGGCAAGCCGGCAGAGCTGGCGCTAAGTCCGATGAGTTCCGCACCCGAATATTGTTCGCTATACCCGGGAGGCTTAAGGAAGCCCAACGCGGGGAAGGGATGCATGCCGTACACGACCCCGGTTTCTTCCATCGCATGCCAGACGCGCGCGTACTTGGGCTGAATCGGAAAGTTACCCATTGCGTCGATCGGACGCACCAATCCTACGCGGCAACCCTTCGCAGCCACGCGATATACCTCGTCCGCCGCGAAGACCGGATCCTGCATCGGCAGGAGCGCCGCGAAGTACAACCGCTCGGGATCTTCCGAGCAATACTCGAAGGCCCAGTCGTTGTAGGCTTTGCACATCGCGCGCGCACCCATGGAATTGGTAATCCACGGATAGGTATCGATGTCGGTGGGAATGATCATCACCTGGTCGATGCCTTGCACGTCCATATCGGCGAGCCGAGGCTTAGGCTCATAGGAGCCGCGATGGTCGATATAGGCGGCCTGCTCCTTGGTCAGCGCAGTCTTGGGATTCAGGTTGCGCACATTCAGCGCGCGCTGGATGTTGTGCTTCAGGCCGGGGCCGGCGAGCGATAGAACGTTGACCATTCCAGCCGTGCCACCGATTTTCTGCGAACCCAAGCCGGTATTCGCGAAGCCATTGACGACGAGCTGCTTGCTTTCCTCATCAAACCAGATGCTGTTCTTAAGAGCTTCGTAGTCAGCCTTGTTGAGGTAGTCCTTCGCGCGTTCCCATAGCCACGGGGGCTCGGTGACGTGAGCGTCGCAATCGAAGGTCGGGAAATCTTTGCTCATCGGTGCAAATTTCTGAGTTGGCATTACAATTCCTCCCTAGCTCTCCAACCACGTTTCGGGCATCGTAACGGCGCCGTTGCGCGCGAAGAT
>DATGKG010000434.1:0-11695 GCA_035294805.1 Binataceae bacterium (SeqCode)
AGCGCGCCGCCGCGTGAGGTAAGCGATGGCGGAAGCGAAAGAACCCGTCGCGCAGTTCGACGCGATCGTCATCGGCGCGGGCGTCGCCGGTCTCTATCAGCTCTACAGCCTGCGCAAGCTCGGGCTGAGCGTGCGCGTCTATGAGGAAGGCGGCGGCGTGGGAGGCACCTGGTATTGGAATCGCTATCCCGGCGCGCGCTTCGATTCTGAAAGCTACAGCTACGGCTATTCGTTCTCGGAAGAATTGCTGCAGGAGTGGGATTGGAAAGAACATTTTTCCGCGCAGCCCGAGACCGAGCGCTATCTAAATTTCGTCGCCGACAAGTTCGACTTGCGCCGCGACATCCAACTCAACACGCGCGTCGAATCGGCAAGCTTCGATGAGGCCGCGAATCGATGGGAAGTGCGGCTGGGCGATGGCACTCGCGCGCGCGGAAAATTTCTCATCGCGGCGGTCGGCATCCTGTCGGCGCACTATGTCCCCGACTTCGAGGGCATCGATAGTTTCAAGGGCGAGTCGTTTCATACCGCGCGATGGCCGCATGAGAAGCCGAACTTCGCCGGCAAGCGCGTCGGCGTCATCGGGACCGGCGCAACCGGCGTGCAGCTCATCACCGAGATCGCGAAGGAGGTCGGGCATCTGACGGTGTTCCAGCGCACGCCGAACTATTGCGCGCCGCTGCGCAATGGATCGATCGACGCCGACGAGCAGAAACAGATAAAGGCGAACTACCCGGAAATTTTTCGCAAGACGAGTACCAGCACCGGCGCGTTTATCCACGATTTTGATCCGCGCTCGATTTTCGAGGTGACGCCGGAAGAGCGTCAGGCGCACTTCGAGAAGCTATGGGCGCAGCGCGGATTCTCCAAATGGCTGGGCAACTTCCGCGATGTCATGACCGATCCGAAGGCCAACGAAATCTACGCTGAGTTCGTGCGCAGCAAGATTCGCGAGCGCGTCAAGGATCCGGCGGTCGCGGAAAAACTCGCGCCCAAGGGCTATCCATTCGGCGGCAAGCGGGTTCCGCTCGAAAGCGGCTACTACGAGGTCTTCAATCGCGACAATGTGAAGCTCGTCGATGTCCGCGAGTCGCCCATCGAGCGCATTACGCCGAAGGGCGTAAAGTCGCGCGACGCCGAATACGAGCTGGACGTCATCATATACGCGACCGGTTTCGATGCGGTGACCGGGCCGCTGACGCGAATTGATCTCCATGGAGAAGGCGGACTGCTGCTGAAAGACAAATGGGCAGATGGTCCGCGCTCGTTCCTCGGCATCCAGACCGCGGGCTTTCCAAATTTTTTCATCGTCAACGCCGCTACATTTTGTAACTTGCCGCGATGCCTCGAATGGATCGCCGATTGGGTTTCCGCATGCATCGGCTATGTGCGCAAGCACGGTTACGCGCGCGTCGCGCCCACAGTTCAAGCGGAAGAGAAATGGACGAAGCGCGCCGAGGAGTTGGCGGAGCGCTCGTTTATGACGCGCCGCGACTCGGACTCGACATCATGGGCGATCGGCGCGAACATTCCGGGCAAGAAGCGCGCGTTTCTTTTCTACGCGCGACCCGCGCCGGCCTATCGCAAGGAATGCGAGCAGGTTGCGGCCAGCGGCTACGAAGGATTGGAGTTCCGATAGGAGAAAACTATGGCGGTGACAATTCATCCGATGCTGTGCGGCGTGCTCGAAACCGAAGCGAAGGGAATCATGAAGGATCAGCCCGGCCGCTTACGCCTGCCGATCCCGAGCTATCTCGTCGTGCATCCGAAGGGCACTGCGGTTTTCGATACCGGCCTTCATCGAGACTTGCAGAAAAATTCCGATCGCCTCGGCCCGCTGAGCAAGGCTTTCGATGTCTTCTTCCGTCCCGGTCAGGAACTCGGGGAACGGCTTCGCGCGCTCGATGTCGATCCCGCGCGCGTCGATTACGTGATCAATTCGCATTTGCACTTCGATCACGTCGGCGGCAATGCCGACCTGCCCAACGCGAAGCTCGTCGTGCAGCGGCTCGAATGGGAAGCCGGAGCCAATCCCGAACTGATTCGCAAGAACGGCTACAATCGCAAGGACTTCGACCTCGGGCAGAAGCTACAACTCGTCGATGGCGAGCACGATCTCTTCGGCGACGGCAGCGTCACGCTCATCCCGACCTACGGCCACACCGCGGGGCATCAGTCGCTGCGCGTGCGGCTCGACCACGGCGAATTTGTGATGACCGCGGATTCCTGCTACATGCGCAAAACGCTCGAGGAGATGGTGCTGCCGCCGTTCGCGCATAGCTACGATGCGATGCGCGAGGTAATCAATCGTTTCCGCGCGATGGAGCGTGCAGGCACACGGCTCATCTTCGGGCACGATGCCGCGCAGTGGAATGAGAAGGAAGGAGCACTCACGCAGCCGCTACAATAGAGGCGCGCCATGAATATCGAATACGATCCGTTCGCTCCTGAGTATCGCGCGAACCCATATCCGATCTTTGCGGAACTGCGCCGCAGCGCGCCGGTCTACTGGGCCGAGCGCTCGAAGATGTGGGTCATCTCGCGCTACGACGACGTGATGGCGGTGCTCAAGGACACCACGCGCTTTTCCTCGGATGCGATGGCGACCGTGCTGCTCGGCATGACGCCGACGCGTTCATGGGACGGCTCCGCAGGCGCGCCGCGTCCGAGCGTCGTCACCAGTGATCCTCCGGTGCATACAGCGCTGCGCAACGTGGTGAATCGCGGATTCACGCCGCGACAGATTTCGGCATGGAAGCCGGAGGTCGAGAAGATCATCAACGATTGCGTCGCGACGATGCGCGCGCGCAAACGCTTCGACCTCGTCGCAGATCTTACCAATCCGATGCCGGTGATGGTCATCGCGACCGTGCTCGGCGTCGATCCCTCGCGCTACGCGGACTTCCGGAAATGGGCGACCATCATCACGCTGGGCATGAACGGGTCGAAGCGACATCTCGGTTTTGTCGGCAGCGGAGCGGCGGCGGCGAGTGCGGAGATGTCGAGCTACCTCGCGGAAATCATCGCGCGGAAAACTTCGAGCTCGGGCAACGATCTCATGAGCGTACTTTTGCGCGCGACGGAAGGTGACGCACTGACGATGCAGGAGGCGATCATCTTCGCCAACCTGCTGCTCTTCGCCGGCAGCGAAACCACCACCAACCTCATCGGCAATGCCGTTTGCGCGCTGCTGCAACATCCGGACACTCTCGCGCGCGTGCAGACGAACCTCGAACTCATCGCGCCGACGATCGAGGAAACCTTGCGATGGGATCCTCCCGTGCACTATCTCTTCCGCCGCGCGACGCAGGATGTCACCGTCGCCGGCACCACGATCCCGCAAGGTGCGATGATCACGATTCTCCTCGCGTCGGCGAATCGCGACGAGACGGCATGCGGAGATGACGCGGGCGAGTTCGACATCGATCGCAAGATGACCAACCCGCATCTCGCATTCGGTTTTGGCGCGCACTTCTGTCTCGGCGCCTCGCTCGCGCGAATGGAAGCGACCGCCGCACTGCAGCGCGTGATCCCGCTGCTATCGCGCGCTCATCGAACAACCGAATCCGTGGATTACGTGGATTCCTTCCAATTCCGCGGCCCCGCCGCCCTCACGATGGAGTGGAATTAAGATTCTCAGAAGGAGATAGGCCATGGCAGTACAAGTTGAATGGGATTCGAAGATCTGTAGCCATTCGGGAAACTGTGTGAAGACGCTGCCGCAGGTGTTCAAGGTCGAGAACAAGCGGTTCGTCATCGATCCATCGGCGGCTACCGATGAGAAGGTGATCGCGGCGGTGAAAGCGTGCCCCTCCGGCGCGCTCAAGATCCGAAGCTAACTTGCCATTACCTCTCGTGCGCCAATTTCAATAAGATGATCGCTGGAGGCTCTGACGGATGAGATTCCATTGGTTTGCCGAGGTAACCTATCCGCACCTGCCGGCTGATTTTCGCGAGCGTTACGACTCTGCGTGGGTTACGCCGCCCGCGCACCTGTGCGATCCGCTCAAGGCCGGTGAAACCTACAAAATGTTTATCCGGCTGATGCAGCTTGCCGATAAAGTCGGCTTCGATGGCCTCACCGTCAACGAGCATCATCAGACGCCGCTCGCGATGTCGCCATCGCCCAACCTTCTCGCGGCCAGCCTCGCATCGACTACGCAGAACGCGACCATCGTGATCGTTGGCAATTCGCTGGCGCTCTATAACCCGCCAACCCGGGTCGCCGAAGAGTACGCATATCTGGACTGTTTGTCGGGTGGCCGATTGACCGCGGGCTTCGTGCTGGGCACACCGATGGATTCAGTGTTCGCGTACGGCAAGCCGCCGTCCGAGATGCGCGAGCGTTTCGAGGAGGCGCGCCAGTTGATTTTGCGCGCGTGGAGCGAGCCTGAGCCGTTCGCATTCAACGGCAAGTACAACCAGCTGCGCTACGTGAACATCTGGCCGCGCCCGGTGCAGAAGAAGATGCCGATCTGGGTGCCCGGTGGAGGCGGCAGTGTCGAGACCTGGGACTTGGTCATTAAGCATGACTACTGTTATGGGCATCTGTCGTTCTCGGGACTCTACGCCTCGAAGCCGCTGGTCGATTCGTTCTGGGAATATGTCGATCAGAAAGGCGGCACCACCAATCCGCATCGGATGGCGTTCACCCAGATCGTGTGTGTAGCAAATACCGACGCGGAGGCAGAGAAAAACTACTATCAGGCGGTGCGCTACTTTCATCGCAACAGTGCGCCCAAGGCTGAGTTCGCCAATCCCGCCGGATACACGACGCTCAAGTCGACCAAGTTCATGGCCGAACTCGCAAAGCGCACGCATAGCAAGCTGACGCCCGAGGATCGGTTGCGCGCTGCGCGCGGCGAGATGAGCTTCTGGGAGTACGACGAAAAGGGCTACATCATCGCGGGGACGCCGGCGCGCGTGCGCCAGCGGCTGCGCGAGCTGATCAAGGATCTGCGCATCGGCCAGCTAATCGCGACGCCGCACATGGGCAACGTCGCAGAAGACATCGCGGCCGAGAACACGCGGCTGTTCGGTCACGAGGTCGCGCCCTACCTGCGCGATCTGTGGGCCGATCAGCCGGACCATTGGACGCCGGAAGTCAGCCAGAAGCTGGTCGCCGCCAACGCGCCGAAGATGACACATAGCGGAAACGGCTCTGCCGCAACGGAAAACGTCGCCGCGAAGTAGGTGCGCCATGAATACTCCGGTTTGCAAAATGTTCGGCATCGATTTTCCGCTCTTCGCCTTCACGCATTGCCGCGATGTGGTGGCGGCGGTGAGCCGCGCAGGCGGTTTCGGCGTGCTCGGCGCGACCGCCTTTTCGCCGGCGCAGCTCGAAGAAGAATTGAAGTGGATCGATGATCACATCGACGGAAAACCCTACGGCATCGACGTGCTCATCCCGGAGAATCTGTCGATCAAGAACGAGAAGGACGCCACGCGCGGTAAACTCGCGCAGCGAATCCCGCAGATGCATAAGGACTTCGTGCGCGACCTGCTCGCGAAGCACGGTATCGAGGCGTCGCAGATGCTCGAGGAAGGGAGTGTGCGCGCCCCCGATGCGCCATTCTCGATGCAGGAAGAGCACGCGCTCAAACTCATCGAGACGTCGTTCCGTCATCCGATCAAACTGATTGCCAATGCGCTCGGCGTGCCTCCGGAGAAGATGATCGAGATGGGGCGCAAGCATGGCGTGCCGGTCGCGGCGCTGGTGGGCGCGCCCGAGCATGCGGTGCGCCAGGCGAAAGCGGGCGTCGATCTCATCGTCGCGCAGGGCGGCGAGGCCGGAGGCCATTGCGGCGAGGTCTCGACCATCGTGCTGATTCCGGAAGTGCTGCGCGCGATCAAACCGATTCGCAATGTTCCGGTCCTGGCGGCCGGCGGCATCATGACGGGCCGGCAAATGGCGGGCTGCATGGCGATGGGCGCGGCGGGCGTCTGGACCGGCTCGGTCTGGCTCGCGACGCAGGAATCTGAGACCTCGGAAATTTTCCGCGAGAAGATGATTGCGGCGCGCTCGCGCGACACCATCCGCTCCAAAGGCCGCACCGGCAAGCCCGCGCGCCAACTCAAGTCCGCATGGACCGACGCGTGGGAAGGATCAGGCGGTCCCGGCACGCTGCCGATGCCGCTCCAGAGTCTCATCAGCGAACCCGCGCTCGAAGTTGCTTCGCGAGCAGCCGCTCGAGGCAATCCGAAAGCGCGCGAGCTCGTGACCTATTTCGTCGGACAAGGCGTCGGGTTGGTCGATAGCGTGAAAACTTGCCGCAGCGTGGTGAATGAATTCATGGAAGATTTCGCGGCGGCGCTCAGCGATATGCAGGAACTCGCCCAGGAGTAACAGAGAGTAGGAAAAATGGACACAGCGACAATCGATACCCCTAATCGATGGCGACTGGAAACGCCGGGACACGATGGATGGCGACGCACTGCGCGGCCCGATGATCCCGATCGGTATCTGATGATCTCGTGCGACTGCCACGCCAACGAGCCCGCCAATTTGTGGCATACGCGGCTGGACAAGGAATATCGCGCGCGCCTGCCGCGTATCGAAATCGACGCGCAGGGCGTCAAGTGGATGATCAGCGACGGTCTGCGGCGTACGCGCCTTCAGGAGAGTGTGTTCGAGGGCGAGGATCTCGTCCGCAACAAGGCTGGCGCGATCGTTTCCGAGCGGCTCGAAGATCGCCGGCGCGATGGCGTCGATGCCGAAATCATTTTTCCCAACAAGGGCCTCTTTATGTGGGCCACTTCCGATGCGAAGTTCGCGCAGGCGCAGTGCCGCGTGTGGAACGATTGGGCGTGGGAGACTTACGCTGCCTACAATGATCGGATGTCGCCGATGGCCGCGCTCGCAACCGCGGACGTCGAGGGCACGCTCGCCGAGATCACTCGCGTCGCGAAGCTGGGATTTCGCGGCGTCACGATGCCGTGCAAGCCGGTGTTCAATTCGCAGGACCCGCGCGACCCCAACTACAACCAGAAGGTTTACGATCCGATGTGGGCGCTGATCGAGGAAACCGGGATGCCCGTCACCTTTCACATCGGCACCGGACGCGATCCGCGCGCAGCCAGTCGCGAGGGCGGCGCCGTCATCAACTACGTCGCGCACGCGCTGGTGCAGGCCATCGAGCCGGTCACCTCGCTATGCGCCTCCGGCGTGCTCGAGCGTTTTCCGAAAATCAAGTTCGCCGCGATCGAAAGCGGCATCGGATGGGTTCCGTGGGCGCTCGATGCGATGGACGAGGGCTACATCAAGCATCATATGTGGGCGCAGCCGAAACTGAAGATGCTGCCGAGCGAGTATTTTCGTGCGCACGGCGCGGTCGCGTTTCAGGAGGATCGTGCGGGCCTCGGCCTCGCGAAGGAGTTCGGGCTCATCGACAATTTTCTATGGTCGAACGACTATCCGCATCATGAGGGATCGTGGCCACATTCGGCGCAGGCCATCGAGCGTCAGATGGGCCGGCTGAGCGAAAATGATCGCGAGAAGATCCTAGGCCTTAACGCGGCGCGGATGTTCAACTTCGACGTCGATCGCCTGATGGAGTATCGCAAGGCGCCGCGCGCGAACTAGACGGCACCGCTTCTCCTCAGGTTTTGTTGAAGATTCGCGCGTACGTCTTCTGCGTAGCGGCGGCCTGATCCTGCGCCTTCTTTCGTTCTTCCGGCGTCGCCATTTCGGCGATCATCTTCCGCTCCAGCGCGAGTGCGTCCTTCAGTGGAAGCTCGACGCCGCGATTGATCAGGACCTTGGCGGTCTTAAGCGCATAGGGCGCGCGTTCGATGTAGACCGCGGCGATCTTTTCGCATTCGGAAATCAGCTCCGCAGCAGGAACCACTTTATTGACGAGGCCGATTCGCAACGCGTCCGCGGCGGTGTACGGGAGGCCGCTGAAGATCATCTCCTTGGCGATGCCCGGGCCGACCAGCCGCGGCAGTCGCTGCGTCCCGCCACCGGCAGGCAACGCGCCAAAGCGAATTTCCGGAAGCCCGATCGTCGCGGTGTCGGCGATTACGCGGATATCGCACGCCAGCGCGATCTCGCATCCTCCGCCCATCGCCGCGCCATTGATCGCGGCGATCACCGGCACGCGCGATTCTTCCAGCGCGCTGAACAGATCGCGCCGCGGCGAAACAAAATCGCCGCCGCCGCCCTGACGATCGCCGCGGCTCCTTGCTTCACGGGCGCGCTCCGCGAAGTCGCGCAGATCGGCGCCGCCACAGAAATGTTTTTCGCCCGCGCCCGTCACGATGACGACGCGAGACTCGGGATCGTTTTCGACCTCCTCCATCGCGCTCACCACGTCGACCATCAGCTGAAAACTGATCGTGTTGGCGCGCTCGGGGCGATTGAGAGTGAGGTACCCAATACCGTCCTTACGCTCGAGAGTTATTGTTTCGTACTTCACGCGTTCTTCCTCTACATCGCAAACGAATAGCCGCCGTTAACAGGAATGGTTTGGCCGGTGATCCATTCCGACGCGTCGGAGCTGAGAAACAAAATCATGTTGGCCGCGTCCTCCGGCTCGCCCAGCCGCTTGATTTGATAAACCTTGAGAATCCGCTTGCGCGCTTCCTCATCCTGCATGCGTGGCGCGATAGCGGGCGTCATCGTGGTGCCGAGCGCGACGCAGTTGGACGTGATCGATTGCCGTCCCAGCTGCTTCGCGATCGCGCGCATGAAGCCCGCCGCGCCCGCTTTCGCGGCCGAGTAGATTTCCAGTTGCGGCTCGCCGACGCGGCCCGCATCGGAAATCACGGTGACCAGCTTTCCATACTTTTTGGCGATCATCGCGGGGCCGGCGGCGCGCACGCAGTTGATGACACCGTACAGATTGGTGCCCATAAACGCGTCCCAATCCTTCGGCTCCTGCTCCCAGAATGGTTTGCGCGCGACGCGGCTCGGATCGGGTCCCGCGTTGCCGGCATTGTTGACGAGAATATCGACGCTGCCGAAGCGCGCGCGCGCTTTCTCGAACATCGCGTTGACGGCGGCGAAGTCGGTCACGTCGCATTGCAAAGGCAGCGCCTTGATGCCGAGCTTCTCGACCTCCGCCGCGACCGTCTCGGCACGATCGATGCGAAAATCGTTGACCACCACGCCGCCCGCGTTGTTCTCCGCGAATCGCAGCGCGACCGAACGGCCGACACCCTGCCCCGCGCCGGTAACCAATCCGATGCGCCCCTTCAGGTCGAGAATGTTCTTACTCACAATGCCTCCTCAGGCGAGCACGCCGGCTTGGGCGAGCTTCGCGATTTCATCTTTTGACAAATGACAAACCGTTTCGAGAATCTCATTCGTATGCTCCCCGATGCGTGGTCCGCGCCGCGTGTCGGGCAGCGGCGTGCGGTCGAATCCGGAGCGCGGTCCTTCGATTTCCGCATCGCCGAGGACCGCATCAGTGAATTTCTTGAAATGACCGATGTGAACCAGGTCCGTATCGCGATTCAGATCGAGGCCGCGGCTCACGATGTGCGCCGGTATACCTACAGATTGTAGCGTCGCTTCGACCGCATCGGATTCTTTCTCGAGGGTCCATTCGGAAATTGCCGTATCGATCGCGCCCCGAGTGCGAAACCGGCCGAGCACGGTGTCGAATCGCACATCGCGCAGTGCGCGGCCGATGATGTTACGCAGCGCTCCCCAATGTGCCGAATCACTCGCGCTGATGGCGACCCATCGATCGTCCCCGGCGCATCGATAGACACCCTCGGGCACCCGCAGCGGCGATCCCGCGACGCCACGGCGCTCGGGAATTTTTCCATTCGCGGCGAATTCGTAAAACGCGGGCATCATGAATTGAACCCCCGCCTCGGCTTGCGCGACATCGATATAACAACCCTCGCCGGTGCGCGTGCGGCGATGGAGCGCGGCGAGGATGCTCGCCACGATGAAGCGCGGCGCGACGCCGTCAGTCCACGGCCCGAACGGCCCGCATGGTGGCCTGTCCGGCCAGCCGAATTGGTGCGTCGCGCCCGACATCGCCGCGCCCATCGTGCCGACGCCGCTCGTTCCTTTCGCGTCGGGTCCGGTCTGCCCGAGAATCGCGGTCGACGCCATGATGAGCCGCGGATTGCGCGTGCTGAGTTCCCGATAGCCGAGGCGCAATTCGTCGAGCACGCCAGGCGTGAAGCTTTCGATTGCGACGTCGGCCCACTGTGCCAGTCGCATCACGAGCTCGCGCCCTTCCGGCTTGCGGATGTCGAGGGCGATGCATCGCTTGCCCGCGTTGAGGTTGTGATAACTCACCGAACGCTCGGGCGCGGACTTGCCATCCTTGAATGGGCCGAGCGTGCGCACCGGATCGATGCGGCGCGAGCTCTCGACCTTGATGACGTCGGCGCCGAGATCGGCGAGATAGCGTCCGCTCACCGGTCCGACCATCACCCAACTCAAATCGAGAACATGAATTCCATCAAGTGGCGCAGGCATTTCTAGATCACTCCATGTACGAAGAGCGCCTGAATTTCGATTCGTGAAAGCCCAAGATCATTTTCGAGGATCTCCACCGTATGCTCCGAGAGTATCGGCGCGGGCCGGCGCGATTCGATGGCGAAGTTGGAAAACTGCGCGAAGCGCGAGGGTACATCGATCGCGCGTCCTTGCGCGACGGAGACGCGTGTGAATAGACCGCGCTCGCGATACTGCGAAGACTCCGCAACATCTTTCATGCTGAACACGGGCGATGCGAGCAGACCGAGCTTGCGCGCGCCCGCGCCGAACGCCGCCTTGGTTTTGTTGCGCGTGAGCGATTTCAGACCCTCGACCAGCGCGTGTAGATCCGCGGATGACACTTTCTTCTGCTGGAGATCGCTGATGAACGACGGCCAGCTGATCTCCGCGACGTTGCGCGCGAGATGATTTTCGTCGGCCGCCCACTTCGCGAGCCGATTCGTCATTTGCCCGAACACCGGACCGAACGCGACGCTGATCATTACGAAGCCGTCGGCGCATTCATACATGCCTGGAACCTGCACGCCGGCAATCGCGAACGTGCCCGAGCTGCGCTTTATCTCGGAATTTCCCGCCGGTGGCGCGAGATGCTGGCTCATCGCGCTCATCATCGCGGAAATGCGCGCTGAAACGCGACCGCTTTGACCGCGACCGTCGCAATCGCGCGCGGCGAGTCCCGCGAGCGCGGCGATCGCCGCATCGGAGCCGGCCTCCATCATCGACTGCGGGACCGGAAAGAAAAGCGGCGCACGATCGGGATCGCCAGTCACGCCGGGCGCACCGCTTGCTGCCATCACGGTCAAATCCGATGACGCGTAGCCGCCCTTGGGACCATCAGGCCCGAATGGTGCGATGCGAATCCTCACCAGCTTTTCGGGCAGAGTGAAATCATCGAGGGGCGCGAGGCCATTGCTCGCGGCGTCGAATGCGATATCGAACTTCGCAAGCAATCCGGCGAGCAGCTCGCGGGAATCGGCGCTATGCATATCGAGGGTGATGGCGCGCTTGTTCCGATTCATCGCATGCCAGGTGAGGCTGCGCTCGATACCGGGAATCTCATCGAGGAAAGGTTCCATCCGGCGGCCGGGCGCACCGGTCAGAGGCTCGACCACGACGACATCGGCGCCGAGCGCGGCGAGCACGCTTCCCGCCTGCATCGTTTCCGGCGCGGAGATCTCCAGTACGCGAATGTCGCTAAGCATCGCGCCGCTCCCGTAGCATGCATCTGGTGTT
>DATGKG010000435.1:0-10026 GCA_035294805.1 Binataceae bacterium (SeqCode)
AACAGCTCCCGGATATGGGTGAACAATCCAGTATAGGTCGCGGGATTGGAGCGCGGCGTGCGTCCGATCGGACTCTGATCCACATGGATCACTTTGTCGAGGTTTTCTACACCTTCGATAGTCTTGAACGCGCCGGCGCGCTCGCGGGTGCGATTGAGCTTCTGCGCGAGCGCCTTGTAAAGCGTATCGAGCACCAGCGTCGACTTGCCGGAGCCCGAAACTCCCGTGACACAGGTCACGACGCCAAGGGGAATCTGCACCGTCAGGTCGCGCAGATTGTTCTCACGCGCGCCCTTGATCGTTAGCCATCGATTCGCGAGCTGACGGCGGCGCGACGGCACCGCAATTTCCATCTCGCCCGAAAGATATTTGCCGGTGAGCGACGCCGGATTCGCCATCACATCGGCGGGCGTGCCCTCGGCAACGATCGCGCCGCCATGAATTCCGGCGCCGGGACCCATGTCGATGAGATAATCCGCCTCGAGCATCGTGTCGCGATCGTGTTCGACCACCAGCACCGTGTTGCCGAGGTCGCGCAGGCGCTTGAGCGTGTTCAGCAGGCGCTGATTGTCGCGCTGATGCAGTCCGATCGACGGCTCATCGAGGATGTACAGCACGCCGACGAGACTCGATCCGATTTGCGTCGCAAGCCGGATGCGCTGGCCTTCGCCGCCCGAGAGCGTGCCCGCGGTGCGTTCGAGGGTGAGGTAATCGAGGCCCACGTCGGCGAGGAAGCGCAGCCGCTCGTTGACCTCCTTGAGGATAAGCCGCGCGATCTCCTTCTCCTGCGTGCTCAACTTCGGCGCATCGAAAAACGCGAGCGCCTGCTTGATCGACATCGCCGTGACTTCGGAGATCGATTTGTTGTTGAAGCGCACGAATAGACTTTCTTTCTTCAGCCGCGCGCCGCCGCACGCCGGGCACGGCCGCATGTTCATGAACGCGCCGAGCCATTCGCGCACCGATTCCGATTCGGTTTCCTTGTAACGCTTGTCGAGCCATTGCAGCACGCCCTCGAACGGCCGCGCGTAGCCGTGGCGATGGCCATGGCGCTCATACGCGAACTCGATTTCCTCGTCGCCTGACCCTTCGAGAATTTTCTTGCGCACCTTGGGCGGAATCGTCTTCCACGGCTGATCGAGGGTGAATTTGTAGTGCGCGGCGAGCGCTTCGAGGATCGGCAGGATGTAATTCATCGTCGCCCACGGCGCGATTGCGCCGTCGGCGATGCTCAGGTCTTCATTCTGAATCACCAGGTCGGGATCGAAGTACATGATCGATCCGATGCCGGAGCATTCCGCGCACGCGCCGTGCGGGCTGTTGAAGGAAAACATGCGCGGCGTGATTTCCGGATACGAAATTCCGCACTCGACGCATGCGAAGCGCTGGCTGAAGTAAATCGCGTGCTCTTTGGTGCCGTCCAGCCGCTCGATTTTGAGCAGGTCCTGCCCGTACTTGAATGCCACTTCGAGCGAATCGGCCAGCCGCTTCTCGATACCGCTACGGATCGCGAGGCGATCGACCATCACCTCGATGGTGTGGCGCTGATTCTTGTTGAGGGTGGGCTCTTCGCCGAGTTCGTATAGCTTGCCGTCGATCTTCGCGCGCACGAATCCCGCGCGCCGCATGTCGGCCAGTTCCTTGCGATATTCGCCCTTGCGATCGCGCACGATCGGCGCGAGGACATGAATCCTCGTGCCCTCGGGGAACTTCATGATCTGATCGACGATCTGCTGCACGCTCTGCTGGGTGATTTCGCGCCCGCAGTTATAACAGAATGCGTGGCCGACGCGCGCGAACAGCAGCCGCAGGTAATCGTAAATCTCGGTGATGGTACCGACAGTCGAGCGCGGATTGCGCGAGGTGGTTTTCTGCTCGATTGAAATCGCGGGCGACAGACCCTCGATGGAGTCGACATCCGGCTTTTCCATCTGCTCGAGGAACTGGCGCGCATACGCGGAGAGCGATTCGACGTAACGCCGCTGCCCTTCGGCATAAATGGTATCGAACGCGAGCGAGGATTTACCCGAGCCCGAGAGCCCGGTGATCACGACCAGGCGGTCGCGCGGAATTTCGAGGTTGATGTTTTTGAGGTTGTGCTCGCGCGCGCCGCGAATTATCAGCTTGTCGGCCATTTGCCTATGCAGCTCTGCGCCCCGCCGCGTCGCGTGCCTTTACCACGCGCCACGCATAATCGATCGCGGAAATCATGCTCGACGGATTCGCGATGCCGCGCGCCGCGATATCGAACGCGGTGCCATGGTCGGGCGAAGTCCGGATGAATGGCAATCCGATCGTGACGTTCACCGCGCGATCAAACTCCAGCGTCTTGAGCGCGATCAAGCCCTGATCATGATACATAGTCACAGCCGCATCGAAACCAAATCTGCCATCGCGTTTGACAAATGCAGTGTCAGGCGCGAGCGGCCCGTACGCATCGATGCCGCGTTTGCGCGCGCGCTCGATCGCAGGCGCGATGATGCGCTGCTCCTCGTCGCCGAAGATTCCATTTTCGCCGGCGTGCGGATTGAAGCCGAGCACGCCGATGCGCGGATGCGAGGCCCCCTCGTTCTCGCGCAGATAGCGATCGAGTATCTCGATCGTGTCGAAGACATTTTTCTGCGTGAGCAGGCGCGGCACCTTCGCGAGGCCCACGTGTACGGTCACCAGCGCGATACGCAACTCGCTGCCCGCGAACATCATCCTCCAATTCTTTGAGCGCGCGACCTTCGCCATCACCTCGGTATGACCGGGGTACCGATGGCCCGCGCGATGCCACCATTCCTTACTTATAGGTGCGGTGACGAGTGCATCCACTTCGCCGTCACGCGCCATTTTCGCACCGGTCTCGACGTATTTGAACGATGCATCCCCACCCTCCACGCTCGGATGGCCCAGCTTGCGCGCATCCGTGGAGAGCGCGTTCAACGCCAACAACGGCACGCCATTTTGTGGAAGCGCTTCTCCGCGATGCCACTCGATCGGCGTCGGCGCGTGTTCGATTTTGCCGGCCGCATCGCGCATCGCGCCGAGGTCGCCGATCACGAGGAAATCCGGACCGCTGCCGCGTTTCGCAAATGCGGCGATCGATTTCACCACGACCTCCGGCCCGATGCCGGCTGGATCGCCCATACTGATAGCGAGCAGCGGTGTTTTTCGCTTGCGCATCATCGGTTAGTACAGCATCTCCACGTCGTGCTGCTTGACGAGGTCGGTCTCCACCCAACTTTCCAGACGCCCGTGAGTTTGCTGGTCGACGAGATGATTGCGGATATCCTCTTTCACGACCGCCAGCGGCTTAAGACCGGGCACCTCATGCTGCTCGACCTTGATGATGTGGAAGCCGTGCTTGGTGCGCACCACCTCGGAGACTTGCCCGGGCGGAACATTCCTGATCGCGGCGAGGATTTCATCCATGATGTCGTCGGGCGCGAACACGCCCAGCTCACCGCCCTGCGCTTTCGAATCGTCGTCGGAATATCGCTTGGCGAGCTCGGAAAAATCCTCGCCCGCGATCGCTTTCTTGCGCGCCTCGATCGCCTTGGCGCGGGCGGCTGCGATTTCGCCCTGCGGCGCATTGGGCGCAACTGCCACAAGGATTTGCGCAAGCCGGTATTTCTCCTGCTTGACGGTGAACTCGTCGTGATGCGCGTCATAGTAAGCCTGGATCTGCTCCGGCGGGATGGTGACGCGCTGGCGCAGTTCCTGGTTCAGCATCATCGCCTTTTCGAGTTCGGTTTTGGCCCGCTTACGAAAGTCCTCCCAACTCACCCCGTTTTGCAGGAGGGATTGCTTGAGCTGATCATCGGTGATCCCGCGCTCCTGCTCCACGTCCGCGATGTACTTGTCGATTTGGCTTTCCTCGATCTGGTCGTCGTACTTTCGCGTCTCCTCGTTGAGAAGCTTCTCCGCGATGAGTCCCTTGAGGCCTTCCTTGAAAGTCGGATCTGCGGTGGGGTCGCCGTCGGGCAGCGTCTTGCCGGCACTCTCCGCAAAGGTCCGCACGTCTTGCATTGTGATCGGCTCGCCGTCGACGCTCGCGACAATCCTGTCGACCTGCTCGGCGCAGGCGTCGCGAGGCATCGCCGCAAAGGACGCCATCACGGCAACCGCGAGCGCGAGCCGCGCATTCAACGAAATAGTGTTTCGCATCAAAACTTCGCTCTGGATTAGTTGGCCAGCGGCGCGGCGGCACGCTCCGGCCAGCTTTCCAAATTCTCACACGTCCGAATGGCCTGCAAGACGGCATCGACCTGCGCGAAGGTCTTGCCATATTCCCGTTCTCCCACCGGCTCGATCTGCACGATGAGCTGGAAGGACGGGGTCAGCCGCATCCGCTTGCGATTGGCCTCGACCAGTTTCGTTAGCTTCACTGCATCGACCGGCGCGTCGGGATGAAAGCGGATTTCGAGCTGGTTGTTGGCCTTGGTGATCGCGCTCAGGATCATCATCGTGCGCATATGGCGGCGGATGTTCATCGCAAGAATGAGGTTCTCGACCAGGGTCGGCACCGGCCCGCATCGATCGCGCATCTCGTCGCGCAAGTCGTCGAGGTCCTGCTCCGACTCGGCGCGCGCCAGCCGTCTATATAGGATGAGGCGCTCGTTTTCATCGGGCACATAGTGATCCGGTATGTACGCGGGGATGCCGAGGCGCAACTCGGGCTCGAAATCCGGCCGAATTGGCTCACCGCGCAGCTCCGCAATCGCCTGCTCCATCATCTCGGTGTAAAGCTCGAAGCCGACCGCCGCTATCTCGCCATGCTGCTCGCGTCCGAGCAGGTTGCCGGCGCCGCGATGCTCGAGGTCGGCCATCGCAAGCTTGAACCCGCCGCCCGAATCGGTATCGACCAGCTCGCGCAGCGCCTCGATGCGCCGCTTGGCCTCGCGCGTGATGATGTGCTCGCCCGGGATCAGCAGATATGCGTAGGCCTTCTGGCGCGAGCGCCCCACGCGTCCGCGAAGCTGGTAAAGCTGCGCGAGCCCGAAATGATCGGCGCGATTGATGACCATCGTATTCGCGTTCGGAATGTCCAGTCCCGATTCGATGATTGCGGTGCACACCAGCAGGTTGATCTTGTTCTCGATAAAATCGCGCATCACGTTTTCGAGCTGATGCTCATTCATCTGGCCGTGGCCGATGCCGATTCTCGCCTCGGGAATCAGCGAGCGCAGATGGCCCGCGATGTAGCCGATGTTCTCGACGCGGTTGTGGACAAAGAACACCTGACCGCCACGATTCAGTTCGCGCAGAATGACTTCGCGCACCAGTCCGTCCTCGAAATGCGCCACGAAAGTACGAATCGCCTGCCGATCGGGCGGCGGCGTCTGGATCACCGACAGATCGCGAATCCCCAGCATCGCCATGCTCAGCGTGCGCGGAATCGGAGTCGCGGTCAGCGTCAGGACGTCGACCAGCTTGCGCATCTTCTTCATCTTCTCTTTGTCGGCGACGCCGAAACGATGCTCCTCGTCGATGATGAGCAGGCCGAGCTTTGCGAACTGAACGTCCTTGGAGAGCAGGCGATGCGTTCCGATCACGATATCGACTTTGCCCTTCGCGACGTCGTCGATAACCGCCTTGTTTTCCTTCGGCGAGCGGAAGCGCGAGACCATCTCAATGCGCACCGGATAATCCTTGAAGCGGGCGCGAAAGCTATTCCAATGTTGCTCCGCCAGAATCGTGGTCGGTACGAGAATGGCCACCTGGCGCCCATCCATCACGGCCAGGAACGCGGCGCGCATCGCAACCTCGGTCTTGCCAAAACCGGCGTCGCCGCAAATCAGCCGATCCATCGGCTTGACGCGGTTCATGTCGCGAATGACCTCATCGATCGCCGCTTGCTGGTCGGGCGTCTCTTCGAATTCGAAGCGTTCGGCGAACTCCTCATAGTCGCGTCCCGGATGTGGAAACGCGTGGCCCTCCATCACTTCGCGCGCCGCATAGATATCGAGCAGTTCGCTCGCCATCGCGAGCACCTGCGCCTTGGTACGCCGCTTGACCTTCTCCCATGCGCCGCTACCGAGCTTGTCAAGCTTGGGCTGCTCATTGTCTCCGCCGCCTATATAGCGCTGCACGAGGTTGATGCGTTCGACCGGCACGTACATCGTGTCGTTGGCGGCATACTCGAGGTTGAGAAAGTCTCCCTCAGTGTCGGCCACCTTCATGTGCTTGAGGCCGCGATACTGGCCGATGCCGTGATCGAGATGCACCACGTGGTCGCCGGGGCGCAGCTCTTCGAGGTTGAGCAGCGCGGCGCCTCGCGCGCGCGGCTTGGTTTTGCGATGCGTGCGGGGCTCGCCGAAAATTTCCTCTTCCGAGTAAACGTAGAGGCCGTCGGATTCCAGCACCACGCCGGAGGAGATTTCCCCGTCGATGATAGCCGGCCGGAAATCCGCGCGCTCGAGCAACTCGGGAAAAGTTTTGCAATCGACATTGACGTCGATGTCGTAGGCTTCGAGATGACGGCGCAGGCGCGCCGCCTGATTCGCGCCCTCGACCACCATCACGGCGTGCGACTGCGAATGCTGCACCGCCTTGAGTTCGGTCGCGAGCGGCTCGAATGAAATCGCGTGGCGCTGGCCGGTCAACTGCACCGAACTAAGCTTCAGCGCGGGCGCCGATGCTATCTCGATCGGCGGCGCCCATCCTTCGCGCGGCGCTATCGCGGTGACCAGCGAGCCAATCTCGACCGCCGTCATCTGCGCGAGCCCGCGTTCGACTTCCTCGCAGGTGAGATAGAGCGCGCCGGGCTGCGGAAAGAAAGTCGGTTTCGCCTGTGCGGCAGACGCCTCTGCATTGATGAGATCGGTGCGGCGGAAGGCCTCGGCGACGATGCGCCCGGGATCCATCAGCCACGCGACAGCGCGCTCGGGCACGTACGCGAAAATCGAATCGAGCGGATGCTTGTAGACATACGGCATCAGCATCTCTGCGCCGGGGAAAAGCAGACCGGTCTCCAGTGTCTCGGCAAGTTCGGCAGCCTCCTTGCGAATCATGCCGATCTCGGCAGCGCGCAGCGCGGCCTCGTCCGCGACGTTTTTGGATTTCAGCGCGGACGGCGCCACATAGCGCGTGCGGATGATGGTGGCCTCAGGAATCTCGCCCAACGATCGCTGCGTCGCCGCTTCGAAATGGCGAATCGAGGTGACGATGTCGTCCTCGAGTTCGAACCTCACAGGATGTTGATATAGCGGCGAGTAAACGTCGACGATGCCGCCGCGCACGCTGAAGTCGCCCAACTCTTCGCATTGCGGCACGCGCTGATAGCCCATCGTTGAAAGCGTGTCGATGAGTATTTCGAGGTCGAGGCTTTCCGCGCCCGCGATTTTGATGATCGAGGCGTCGAATTCTTCGCGCGGCACCGTGCGCATCATCAGCGCGTCGGCCGAGGTGATGATGACCGGCGCGGCAAGCCGTCGCATCGCGAAGAGAGCCGCGAGCTGCGAGGCTTGCACATCGGAGGGCGGCGAGATCGCAGCGAACGGTTTCAGCTCCCATCCGCGCAGCAGGTGAACGCGACGCGACGGGACGTCGGCATCTGACGACTCACCGAGAAAAAATGCCAACTCATGCGCGAGCGCCTCGGCTTCCGACGTGAGCGAGGTCACCGCAAAGATTGGCCGCTGGAGGCGCAACACCGCCTCGCGCAACATCAGCGCATTGGCGGCGCCGCGCAGACCCATCACCGGAAAGCGTCGGTGATGCTGGTCCGACTTCAGGCGCGCTTCGAGTTCGCTCGCCGCTTCTTTAAGACTTCGCTCCATTGCCCTTCGAATGACGCAAATACGCCTGCCGACGGTGCGCGATAAGCTCTCGCACCTCAGCAAGCGTGACCATGCAGTATAGCAGATTCTTGTCGGTGACTAGTGTGCGAATTACTCGGGCGCGCTGGGTTGCGCCGACGCGGTCGTCATCGCAGAGCACGAATCAGCATTGCCAGGCTGCCATTTCCCGACCTTCACCTGAATCGTCTTTGTTGTGTGGTCGCCGCCGGGTAATGGACGAACCACCGTAAGCCAAAGTGAATCGCCCGGATGCACCCTCGCCAGCGCATCATTGAAATCCGCCTCACTCCGCACTCGCTGGCCATCGACTGCGACGATCATATCGCCGCGATCAGCCATGGCGGCCTTCTCCATGAAATGATTCGTCAGCATCTGCAGTGGACCGAGGAAAGCGCTCGCGGTCTCGGCTGCGGCGATCATTCCGCCTTTGTTTCCAGTCGGCTTTAGGGCGGCCTGTTCGGCAGGGCTGTTGCGATCGATGCTGACGATCTCGAGGCCGTGCTCTTCGGCCCCCTTGAAGCAGTAATCGGTGTACTTGACGGTGATGCCGAGGCAACTGGTCGAATTACCGATGTGACCGCCACCTCCGTTGGGATTCGGATTGAGGTCCTGTTGGCCGGGTCTGTAGCTGCGATCGATCGATGTATCGTCTTCGCCCGGACGGAACTCGCGATTGCTCGGGATGTCGGCGCTCGTGCCGCTGGGCGGACGGATTCCTGTCTGCGGCGAAATTTCCAGTGTCGCGTCGTCGTTGCCCTGATGCGCCATGCCCGGGATCGATGATGGAGGGTTCGCCGGTACCGCTTGCTGCGATCCCGGGCTGTTGTCCTGAACTGGAATGTCCTGATTGTTCTGCGCTGATGCTCCTAACGCACTGGCCAGGCAGAGCACCGCGCTATACGCAAAGGCCCGTTTGAATGTACTTCGAAGACGCACGCCACTCTCTGCGGGCGATCATAGGCGCAAGCGTCGCTTCGCTCAAGGCGCGACTTTTTTCGCGCTTGATGCAGGATGGATTGCGTGCGAAATTTCCGACCGTGCCTCCCATCAAGCCTATCAAGTTAGTCTCAACGGTTCCGCTCACCGAATCGCATCTGGCCACGCTGCGCGCGGCCGCCCCGAATGCCGAATTCGTCGCGCGAGGATGCCGCACGCCCGACGATGTGCGCGCGCTCATCGCCGACGGATGCGACGCGATGCTCACCTTCATCATGCCGAACGATCTGCCACAGCGCGCGCCGAATCTGAAGTGGGTGCAACTGCTGAGCGCGGGCGCCGATCACGCGATGGGCGTGGTCCAGTCGTCCCACATCACGCTGACCACCGCGAGTGGAATTCATGCGACGCCGATCGCAGAGTACACCATCGCGTCGATGCTGGCGTTCGCGCACGGATTCCATCTCATGATCCGCTCGCAGATCAAGCATGAATGGCGTCGTTCAGGATTTCCCGGCACCATCGAGGAACTGCGCGGCAAAACCTTCGGCATCATCGGATATGGATCGATCGGGCGCGAATCGGCGCGGCTCGCGAAGGCATTTGGAATGCGCATCCTGGCGCTGAAGCGCGATCCCGCCAACCCTCGCGACGAAGGATGGTGTCCGGCGGGGCTCGGCGATCCCGATGGCGTCATTCCGGAGAAATTTTTCGGGCCCGATCAGCGCGAGGAAATCGTCCGCGAGTCCGACTACCTCACGGTCACGCTGCCGCTCACCGAGCACACGCGCAAGTTCATCGGCGCGCGCGAAATCGCGGCTATGCGACCGGGCGCATACATCGTGAATATCGGGCGCGGCGAAGTTATCGATGAAAGCGCGCTTACTGATGCGCTCAAGGCGGGCAAAATCGCCGGCGCGGGTCTCGATGTCTTCGAAAAGGAGCCGCTGCCGAAGGAAAGCCCGATCTGGGACATCGAGAGCGTGATTCTCACGCCGCATATGTCGGGCGCCAATCGCGGCTATCTCGACAAGGCGTGCGCGCTGTTCGCGGACAACCTCCGCCGATTCGTCGCGGGCCGGCCGCTATTGAATGTGGTCGACCTGGGGCTCGGCTACTGAGTCGCGAGCCCGGCGAGAAAGCGCTCCTTCAGATTCTCGAAAGGCCCGTTGGACATGAACAGCGCGATGTCGCCGGGGCGCGCATCGTGAAGCATCGCGTTTAAGATGTCGTCATTCGAATCGCAGGCGACCGCGAGCGGTCCGCGTTCCGTGATCGAATCGGCAAGGTCCGTGGTATCGAG